>JAIOQL010000283.1 GCA_021413405.1 Leptospira sp. | reverse complement strand
TTGTCCGTTCCAGATTTGGTTACTCGTTCGCAAATTCATTCCAAGAGCCGTTCCGATACTCCCGAGCCAACTGTCACTCTCCACTTCTTCCGCAAGACCTCTGTTCATCATCGCATCGGCCATGTAGTTTTGGTTTGCATGCATTCCTGTGTATTGATTGTAACTCAGAGCATTTGCACCTCTCATGTCCATGCTCGCAGTGTATCCGTCTGCCCGATTGTAATTCAAGCCAAAGTTTGTGCTATTGTGTGCATTCGTTTGCCCTGCAAAATTGTATTGGGCTGTGACTCCCACCCCGGCTCTCAGGTTGTAAGTCAGTCCACCTGTTGCCTGGCCGACATTGCCCGTGAGTGAAGCACCGAATCCATCGTTTCTGTTGTAGCTAAATCCTAAATTCCCGGATCTCCCTTCATTCCCTAATCCAATTCCAACATTTGCTCCCATTCCGGTAACACTGTCAAAGTTCACTCCCGCATTGAGCACAGAACCGAAAGCTGCCCCCGCACTTGCTCCGAATCCCCCACCGCCATCATCATAATGCACGGATGCTCCTAGACCTTTTCCTCCAAATCCAACACTCGTCGCAAATCCATCCGCATAGCTGTATGATACGTCGTACGCTCCCCCATACCAAATTGTGAAAGCATTTCCGACATTCGCGGCACCTGTGATTGCACCTACAACTCCACCTTCGATTGCTCCCTGGACCGCTTTGTAGGAAGCGAGAGAAGCCATTGAATACGCAACCATCGGAATGCCTATTCCTGCTAAAGTTCCAGCACTAACTATTGTAATCGCAACACCTGCTGCCGCAACTGCGTATGCCGCCACATCAATTACCGTATCAATCACTTCGCGATTTTCATAAACCTGCCTTGCAAAATGTTCCTGGTTTGAATCTTTCGCAAAATCGGTTTTCTGATACTCGTTCCGGTTTGTAACTCCTAATGCAATTCCAATTCCTCCGACCAGATCAGAAGTTGCCTGGGTAATTGCGCCTAACGCATTTCCCATCTGGTAACTTGCGGTCTGCTGCATTGCATGCTTCGCTTCTTTCGCAGCAATTTTCTGTTGAACGAGAGACATGTCGATGCCCGTGTTTTTCTCTACCTCTGCAAAGAAAAGGGATTTTCCATAATCATTGAACGCACTTTTTTCGGTGGCACCCTTTTGAGTGATCGCGTTCACCCACGCGAGTGGCGCGCCTGTGACTCTCGCCAGTTCTGCGGTCACCTGATTTCTTCCATAACTCTGGGCTGATGTTGTGAATTTCTGCGCAATGCTTCCAGACTGCCCGATCATCCCAAGAGCTACATCCATCCACGGATCAGCCTTCGGTGCTTCTACTTTGAGCGCATCATTTGCATATTTACTGAACCTGTCATACGCATCATTGATCACTCCGTAAATGTCACCGAGTCCGTTTTTGTTCACATCAAAATTAAAATTGAGAAACCCCAGCATGAAATCTTTTTTGATATCAAGTTTAGTATATCCACGGTTGACTTTCATCGGGATTTTTCCCCAAGGAGTAGGCATCGAGATCTCACTCTCTACTGCCTTCTCACTGTGAAGAATTCCATTGTTTTCGGTGAATTTAAATCCCTGTGCCTCATATGAACTTTTTATCGAAGCCACCATGCTGATATAGGATGCTTTCATATCAGGAGCCAGTTTTATGAATTCAGAAACAGCCTTATCCTTGCCTGTACTGTAGACATTGTTGTTAAAATCCTCTACCTCTTTGTTCTGTGCAAATTTTCCCTCTACCTCTTTTGATTTGTCGCTAAAGCCCGCGAATGCCTTCTCATACATAGACTCAAGATCGCCTGACGCATCTACAAAACCCTGGACGAGATCACTGCTGAACCGGAATGTTTCAGGATCAATCTGTCCCACTTTGATAGCGGGAGGATCAAATTTTGTTTCAATAGAAAAGGTCTGGAATGTTTTCCCGGGTGAATATTTCGACGAATCCATTGCGTGTCCGGCAAGTTTCACCTCACCGCTGTTGATCTGGATCACTGCAACGATAATCCCGTTGCTTCCCTCTTCAAAATGATATCCCTGGTCGCGGAGATATTTGTAATCTGAGCCATTGTTCAGTCCGTCCCAGAGAGACGCGTGCAATTCAGCATTTCTTTCTTTGTTGGCAGCATTTGTCTTTTCTGCGGTCTCTTCCATGTATTTCATAAGAGCAGAGTTCGCGGCAAGATTCAGCGAATAGTCTGCACCCTGCATCAGGTCACTGAGCAGTGCAAAATCATTCTGGTTCGCCATTACTTTATCCATATTGTTAATCAGATCCACAATCTCGGATTTTACCCCCCCTAATAAGTCCCCCTTTTCAAAGGGGGACAGCCGCGAAGCGGCAGGGGGTGCTGCGGGTGCGGGTTCAAGACTAGAAATAAATTCGTTCAGGTTCTCAAGCAGCCCACCGGTGATATTCGCATTTGCCAGTTCTTTTGATCTCGCAAGCAACTGTTCTACCTGGGGAGTGAAATCATTTCCTTTTTTGGAGATCTGTTTCGCCGAATCAAGAAGTGACACAATATCCGCAAAATTATCCTGCATCGAAAAAATCCCGAGTCTTTCGTTCGTGTTTTTCTTTATCTGGAATTCAAGGGCAGCCACATCACCTGCATTCTTTCTGATCAGGCTGTCGCGGTATTCCTCAAATGAACTTTTGGTATATCCGAGACCTCTCGTCCCGATTTCTACTGTCGCAAAATCGGCGAGCGCCATGTATTCTTTTGCCAGGTAATCCTTTGCTTCCGATTTTTTATCAGCAGAAAGTTTCAGGTAATAGGCGGCATCCTCAAACTTTCCATCGTTCTGAAACTGAATTGACATACTGGAATACTGTTCTGATTTTTTAAGTGTGTCTTCAAGAAGACCAAGAATGGAATTTTCTTTATCCATCACTTCACTTTTCAGAACTGCGGCCATATGAATATCCGAAAGATTGTTAGTAAATCCGGCGATAGAATTTTGTGCATCCAGGACCCGTTCACCAAACCCAAACCCCAATCCCCCCTCCTTACCAAGGAGGGGGCTAGGGGGTGGTAAAATATCATTTTGCACTCTAACCTGTGCATCCGTATATTCAGTCACAGAATCACTCAGCGCTTCCAGTTCACTATCGAAGAAAAGAAAAGCGTCCTGTCCGTAGATCGCAGGAGCAATTTCATTCATTCTGAGCGCAGCATCCAGTTCCGCTTTTTTATATGCCTCCGCTCTCGCATTGGAATTGATCACCTGTATCGATAACGCACTCCCTTGCGCATTCCACGAAGCCTCCACATTTTTGTTCACAATAGACTGGTTCAACAGTTGCTCTGCACTTGAATAGGAAGCAGAACTCACAAGTTTGTCAGCAGAATCAGAAAGGTTAGCAGTGTTTGCTTCTGATGAGAGAATATTTGCTTTGAGAGAATCAATCGCACCGGTTGCATCCGAAATGAATTTCGTTTCACCGGTCACGGGATTATCAACAGCATCCTGCATCGCCATCCTCGATGAATTGAACCAGCTCATTTCTGCATCCCTGAAAACAGAAACAGTATCATCCCAACCCGCCATTCCACGCCTGTATTCGCTGTCCGGATTATCAAAAGTATTCTGGTATCCGTTCAAATGAAACCCGTATGTATCCGTGATCCACTGGTCCCTCTGGTTCGAAAGAGATACTATCTGTGCATCGAACTTCGCAGGAACAGCCGCCCTCATC
>JAIOQL010000282.1 GCA_021413405.1 Leptospira sp. | reverse complement strand
AAAAAGGAAAAAACTGGTAAACCAGAAGATGACAGTAAAAGTTCTTGAAAAAGAATTATTAGATACATTTCAGGGAAAGTTTGTTTGGGACTGGAATGTATCTCCTATGATGAAAAATAATTTTGAAAACTTATACAAAATTTGGAGGAACGAAGAAAAAAAGCCGGAAGGAAAAAAATTATCCACCCTCTCTGGGATGGTTGAAAGCCGTAAATCCCTTGCCGGTAGGCAAGAGGAAACAAATCAAAATCAAGGAGATTTTATGAATGTAGGATTTTTGGAAACAAAAAAGCGAAAAGATGATAGCGGAAAGGAATCAGAGTTTTTCAATCTGAAGATTAACCTTCCCTTGTTCCCACCTTCAGAATTTTTCTGCGTGGAAAACAAGGAAAAGAAAAATCAGAATTCACCAGACCTTTTAGTATTCTACCAGAAAAATCTTGTCGGGTCAATCTGGAACAATACTTACACCGATAAAAAGACCAATGCGGAAAAAAAATTCCGTTCGGGGTCAATATTTTTCCTCGGTGGGAAAGATAACAAGCTCAATTTTGCCTGTTTTACGAATGAAAAGACAGGAATGGAAGTAGTTTCGATCCGTGAAAAGGATGAGACGGAACCGGAAGCGGCATCGGCTGAAGACAATCTACCAGATGGTAAGAGAACCATGAACAGAGAGACCATTTTCAAAGGAAATTCTAAGCCGGGGTAACCCGGCTGTTTTTTTTGCTTTTTAAAAATCGCTCTGGGGGGGTAGTAACACCCCCTTGCTACTGACAAAACACTACCAACAGAAGGAAAACTTAGAAAATGGATCTTCCGGCACCCTACTTAAAGACTCCATTTGTTGACTGGCTCAGTTTTTCGATAGAATACGGGCCAAAGTCGTTTTCGTGGATAGAATCGGTCTTCGGGAAAGGGGAGAGCCTTGAAAAGGGATTTAATGGCTATACACATTCAATTCTTACACCAATAGGGGCAGTTGTTGGATATTCACCGGAAACACCTTCGCAAAAGATTCACCTTTCGATTTCATCAAAGGCACTCTTTAACCTTAATGGATTCATAACGCTGAAGGAACTAATCAGACAGGTTATATCAAACAAAGGAAAATTTTCACGGATAGATCTTTCACAGGATGACTATGACGGATTCTTGAATCTGGATTTGATTCTGGAAAAATTAAAAAATATGGAAGTAACTAGTAGATTTAGGGGTTTCCTTAAAATGGAACAGCATAACCCGGGATTTTTGGAATATGAGCTGGGGTCTCTTTTCCGTGACCCAAAAAAGCAAAAGACAGGCAGAACAATATACATTGGAGACTGGCATTCAGATAATTTTTGAAGGATAAACGAAAAGAAAAAACAAACAAAAACAGATTATAAATTCTGTAAAAGGGTTGAAATTCAATTAA
>JAIOQL010000281.1 GCA_021413405.1 Leptospira sp. | reverse complement strand
TCTTTGGGAGAATTTCTGATACCGGTTCCGCCGGCAACAATGGTTTCAGATGGTACTGTCAGGTGATCAGAGATCGCGCAATGACCTCCAACTATCACATTGTCGCCTATCGTAGTACTTCCGGCCACTCCACTACAACCTGCCATTATAAAATTTTTCCCGATCACTGTATTGTGTCCGATATGCACAAGGTTATCGAATTTCGATCCGTCTCCAATGAGTGTATCCTGAAGAGCTCCGCGGTCAGCGCAGGAATTCGCTCCAAATTCAACATCGTTACCGATTCTAAGACCACCCACCTGGGGTATTTTTGTATATATATGGTTCACGGCATAAAATCCGAATCCATCTCCACCAAAAGTGCAATTTCCAAAACAGGTAAAATTGTCCCCGATTTGCACTCCATGATGAATTGCTGAATTCATTCCTATCCTCGCGTTGTCTCCAACAAATACGTTGTTTCCTATGGAGACACCGTTTTCAAGAATGGAATTTTTGCCGATCACTGAATTTTCGCCAATAGAAACAAAATTCCCAATATTTGTATTCTCACCTATTTTTGCTGTAGGATGGATCTGTGCTGACGAAGACACAGTACCGTTTGGTTTCAACGGCGGAACAATTACATTGAGTAACCTGATAAGGGCGAGTTCAACGTTTTCAACAACCAGAATTGCGGCTTTGAAATTCTCGGCTGCCAGCTCCTTATTCACAAGGATGACCGAAGCTTCCGAATTCAATGCGTCTTTCAGGTGGGACTTTGAAGAAAGAAAGGAAATCGAGTTTGCTTTTTTTTGGGTAAGAGAAGAAACACAGCTGATGATGACTGAGTCCGGATCTTTGCAGTTTTTAATTTCAGAACCAGGCAATAATTTATGAATTTCAGATAGGGTTAATTTAGTCATTTTCAAATCATGGAATTCCGCCTGAAAATTGGAAAGTTAATTATTTTTTCTCCGGATAGATTTTTTTGAATCAATTTTCAGTTTTTATCGGTCCAACGGTCTCTGAAAATGAGTTATCTTTTCCGGAAGATTAAAATTTTCATTTACTCTGAAGGACAC
>JAIOQL010000280.1 GCA_021413405.1 Leptospira sp. | reverse complement strand
TGGGAGAGGAAGTTGGCCATTACCAGGGCGCATACAAAGTAACCCAGGGCATGCTCGAAAAATTTGGAGAAGCAAGAGTGATCGATACTCCAATTTCAGAAAATGGATTTGCTGGAGTTGGCGTTGGAGCAGCGATGCTTGGTCTTCGTCCTATAATCGAATTCATGACGTGGAACTTTTCCCTGGTAGCGATTGACCAGATCGTAAACGCGGCGGCAAAAATGCTTTATATGAGCGGAGGGCAATTTCCAATTCCAATTGTATTTCGTGGAGCCGGGGGAGCAGGCGGACGGGTTGCAGCACAACATTCCCAGGCTTTTGAAAGCTGGTATGCGCACATCCCCGGATTAAAAGTGGTAGCACCTGCAACGCCGCATGACGCATGCGGACTGCTCAAAACATCGATTCGGGACAACAATCCTGTCATTTTCATGGAAAGCGAAGTTCTTTATGGAATTTCAGGAGAAATTGCAGACGAGGAATTTTCGATTCCACTCGGAAAAGGGGAAATCAAAAAAGAAGGAACTGATGTCTCGATCATTACCTGGTCACGTGCATATCATTATGCAATTCAGGCCGCAGAAGAGCTTGAAAAAGAGGGAATATTCGTTGAAGTCGTTGATCTCAGAAGTATCCGGCCTCTCGATGAGGAAATCATTTACAAGTCTGTAAAAAAAACAAACAGGGCAATCATTGTAGAAGAAGGCTGGCCCATGGCAGGATTCGGAGCGCAGGTTGCCTTCCTGATACAGAAAAATATGTTTGATCACCTCGATGCTCCGGTAGAGCGCATAACACAGGAAGATGTTCCAATGCCCTACGCGGCTAACCTGGAGAAGTTAAGTCTTCCTAGTGTGGAAAAAGTGAAAGCCGCGGTAAGGAAAATTCTGGAGTAGAATATGGCAAAAATAGCGGAAATGACTCAACTAAGCCCCACCATGTTAGAAGGGCTAATAGTAAAATGGCTAAAGAAAATTGGCGATTCTGTCGGCCCCGGAGAGATTCTGGCGGAAGTCGAAACAGACAAAGCGGTTATGGAAATGGAATCCTATGATTCCGGTACCCTGCTTGCGATCTTAGCTGAAGAGGGGAAAAAAATAAAAGTTGGCCTTCCGATAGCAATTATAGGCAAAAGTGGCGAGGATATAGCAAAGATTACAGAAGAAGCGAAAGCAAAACTCAATGCCGGATCAATCGGGACACCAGTTGCCCCTGCTCCACAAAAAAATCCGGAAACGGCGACCCGAAAGGAAGCTCAAAAACCAGAGGTGACCGTTGTAGCGGAACAACAGCCACCTTCACTAAAACCGCCAGGCACAGTATCGAATGGTGTGTCGTCTAACGCGCCGAGAACGACGGGAAGATTGCATGCGTCCCCTCTCGCGAAGGCGATGGCACTTGAAAAAGGAATAGACATCCACAAAGTGAACGGGAGCGGGCCTGAAGGCAGAATTACAAAAAAAGACATCCTCGATTTTGTAATTTCACCTGCTGCAAAAGTCAGTTCAAAAAAGAATCCGCCAGTCAATGAAGAAAAGATGATTGAAATCACTGGAATGCGTCAGGCGATAGCAAAGAGACTTCACGATGCAAAAAACAATATTCCTCACTTCTACCTGAATCTTGAATTTGATGCGGAGCCAGTCGTTGAAATGCGAAAAAAAATAAACGCCGATCTCAAGGCTCTTGCAGAGAAGAAAAAGGAAACTCCTTCGTCGATCAGCATAAACGACCTGATTGTTAAAGCTTGCTCCGTTTCACTCCAAAGAGTACCTGCCGTAAATTCTTCCTGGAGAGGAACGCACATTCTTCAGCATGGAAGAATAGATATCGGGATAGCAGTATCCATTGACGGGGGGCTCATTACACCCTATGTCCGGAATGCAGATGAACTTAGCGTCCTCAAAATTCACGAAGATGTAAAATCACTGGCAGAAAGAGCAAGGAAAAGAAAACTCAAACCGGAAGAATATTCAGACGGAACTTTTACGATTTCGAATCTGGGGATGTTTGGGATCACAAGTTTTTCCGCAATCATCAACGAGCCGGAAGCAGCGCTCATGGCAATAGGTGCCCTCGTTGAAAAGCCAATCGTAAAAGACGGGACAATCGTTGCCGGAAAAACAATAACCGTAACTCTTTCGTGTGATCATCGTGTTGTGGATGGTGCGGTCGGAGCCAGCTTCCTGTCCGAGTTCAAAGACATAATTGAACATCCTCACTGGTTAATGGTTTAATGGGTCTCCAAACGGGCATCTGATGGAATTGAATTTCTACTGGGTCGCTATTTTTCTTGTTTGCTTGGCCATTTTGGCTATAACTTTTGAATTTCTGCGAAGAAAAAGGATTCTGAAAAGCTCGTCCCGGTCTTCTGCCCCCCGTCTCAAAAAGAAATCGCTGGTTTTTTCATCGGAAGATCCCAATGTATTTATCAATTGGACGGCTCCCATTCTGGAAATATTTGAAGATCGAAGAACCCGTGCACAAAGACGCAAAGCCCGGAGAGCAAGAACCGGGGGCAGAAGAGATGAGGATCTCAGTAAATGAAACTCACCAGCTCTAATCCGCTGTGTTTGGTCTGATAATCCGGTAAAATTTGTATTTTGTCTCATTCGATTTTTCCGATAATCAAATTATGAAAAAACTCTTCGTTACTGTTTTACTTTTACCGTTTTCTATTGTCTTCGCCCAAAATATTACTACAGGAAGTGAGCCGCAAAGAGTGCTGCTCGAAGGACTCGGCGAATCCCAATGGGGCGTTTCCTATGACAACCTTCGCGAAAAATTTATTTCCATGGCCACGAATCCGGATTCAAAAGAAAAAATTGAAGTTGTAAATGAAGTTAAAAACGAAAGTCTCTTAATCCGCAGGAATGGAATTAACTATTTATACCGTTTCTATAAAACTCCTGATATATTGACTGACGCGAGGGAAAAAAAAGCGGGAGCAACCGAACCGGAAAGGGATCCTAAAACCGGAGAAGAAAAACATAAAGGAACCGGAAGTCTGTTTTCAGTTGGAATAACTTTCAATTACGTAGAAGCAGATTTATTAAAGGCCAAAGTGGAAGCAAAATACGGAAAACCAAAAAAAGAAACTTTAGATGATAACAAGATTTCCGGAGCACTCTTTTGGGATCTGTCAAAAAATGCCGATGCAGGTAGTCAGCCAAAAGGCGGATACATTGTTCAATGGAAAGATTCATACAAAAAAAAGCCATATTCAAGAAGAATGGATTATTACAGTATCGCACTAATGGAATTAATTAATAAAGAATACAAAGAATATTTTTCAGTACCTGAGATGAAAACTCTTCGTGAACTTCTCTTCGAATCTGTATTTGTTGAAAAAGCCGAAAATTCAGGACAAAGAAATTGAAATTATTTCTGGATACAGCGTCAACCGATGAGATAAGAAAAGTTGCAGAACTTGGTCTTCTCGATGGTGTAACTACAAACCCTACCCTCATAGCAAAGAGCAACAGGAAATTCAAAGAAGTGATTAGAGAAATCTGCACAATCACTAAAGGCCCTGTGAGCGCGGAAGTGATTTCGATGGATCCTGAGGGAATGCTTCGCGAGGCTCTTGAACTTGTTGATATTGCACCTAACGTAGTGATAAAAATTCAGGGGCGACCTATATTTCCCCATTCATTGGAAGGTTAGACGACATTGGTCAGGACGGAATGGAGCTCATCTCAGAAATCCGTGAGATTTATGATAATTATTGCCTCCAGACTGAAATCCTTGCGGCATCAATCAGACATCCAATTCATTTCAAAGAATCTGCTCTTCGTGGTGCTGATTGTGCGACTCTGCCCTATTCCACATTCCTGTCTCTTTTCAAACACCCTCTGACTGATTCAGGCCTTCAAAAATTCATGGAAGATGCAAAAACAATTATCTGGTAGTCTTTTCAAATTCGTCCAGAAGCATATTTAACTGTTCATTGTAGCAGGTTGCAGACTGATGTGACGCGTCATAGAAAAGATTGCAACCGGAAATGTCATTCAGGTTAAAAGTCTTTGCGGAATATTTGCCGGAAAGACTGATCATTCTTTTCCACCATTTTTCCTCGAGTCCAAGATCTTCATAAATTTTTCTGTAGCCACCGAAAACCTTTGGCCAGATCAGAAAAACAGGAACGTTATTTGCTTTTGCAAGTATCAGGAATTTCTCGATAAAATTGAATTGAGTGTCATCAATCCTGAATCTTGAGAAATAAACATTTCGCATACGGATAGAATCATTGTTCAGACGCTCAGTATCATTTGCAAGAGTAGTATAGGCAAGCTGCTCCCCTTTATAAAGGTTTAATATAAGCATTTCTTTGTTAAAAGCAGGATTATACTGATCCATAGAATTCTTTGATAATCTGGAAAGAAGTAACTTAAAATCCATTTCTACCCCACGGTAGGCAATTAATTTATCCAGCAGGTATTCCTTCCGGTCATCCAACGGGATTTCCTTCCAGTATTTAATTACAAATTCATCATCCGCACCCAGGCGCAGAAAAGGTTTGAACATAAACCTTTTTGAATCATCGAAACCCTCAGGACTAACTACAAAAAAAACGATTCCCGGTTTAATACCGGCCGAAACCATTTTTTCAAACAAAAAATAAGAATACGCGGGAACCGCCTGAGCGGCAGAGAAATTGTATACCGACCACTTTTCCTTCCGGGAAGGTCTTCCCGAAAATGCAAACTCTGAAATCGAATAGGCCCTTGAGTCCCCGAATGCAATGGCAATATTTTTTTTTGTTTTTCTGAAATCCTCCTCCAGTCTTTTAAAAAGGATTTTTCTCTGTTTATAATAAATCACGTTTCCGGATTGGAGAAATCTCTCTTTGAAAAATGAAAGAGTGAAAATTTTATCAATGAAAAAAAGAAAGATCAGAAAAATTACAGGGTAATATATAAATGCTTTATTCTTCAAAAAAATCTCCCTTCAGAATTTGGAATAAAAGAAATCAACGTTGCCGGAAGTCATTGAAAAAAGCATGAGTATAACAATTACCGAAAAAACCGGGAGAAAATAATTTTTATACCTGGCAAATTTTTCGAATTTTTCCGGCCACTCCTGAAAAGCGTGAAACAGCAGAGTAAAGAGTGCTACATAAATCCCGGTTTCCTTCCCTTTTAGATCAAGACCATCGGAAAAGCAGATAATATTTTTCATTACTATCAGACCTGATTTAACATCCGGAGTAAAAAACAATACCCATGAAACCAGATAAACATGCAATACCAGAACATATTTCAGGGCAGGTGCAATATATTTTATCCGTGGAAGCATCGATATATTACGGATTTCAAAAAACTTTTCTACCGATAAGAATAACCCGGTGAGAAAGCCCCAAAGAGCAAAATTCATACTCGCACCGTGCCACAATCCACCCAGCACAAATGTTACAAGGAAATTCAGATAATTCCTGAATTCAGGAACGCGTGATCCACCAAGGGGAATGTAAATATAATCGCGAATCCAGAATGAAAAAGTCAGATGCCATCTCCTCCAGAAATCGCCAAAACTGTTCAGGAAAAAAGGAGCTTTGAAATTTTCAGGCAATTCAAACCCCAGAAGAATTCCGATTCCCCTCGCCATATCTGTCAGACCCGAGAAATCAAGAAACAGGTGAAATGCAAAAAAATAACTGGTGAGAAGCAGCGAAATCCCGGAATAATCAGAAGGATGGGAAAATAAGGGATAAATGATTCCTGATATTGTATCAGAAAGAAGAACTTTTTTAATTATTCCAAGGAGAACAAGCCAGATCCCATTGTACATTTTATCTTTTGTAATCGCGGGTGAGGCAAACTGTCCGGACAACTGGTTAAAACGTAAAATTGGACCGGCAATCATTACAGGGAAAAATAATACATACGAAGCAACGTCGTATAACGTCGGTATTTTACCGATTTCTCCCCTCTTGAGATCTATACCAAGTGATATGAACTGAAAAGTATAGTAGCTGATCGTAGCGGGGAGAATAATTTCAAAATTTTGCAGATGCAGAAGGCTTGAAAAATACTTATTTAATTCAGTCTTTTCGGTTAGGATCGCAACACCGGAAAATTGGCCGACAATCTCCAATCCAAAATAGAAATATTTGAATAGAACCAGATTTCCCAGGTTAAAACCGATGAAAATCTTCAGAAAAAAGGTTTTATTGTGAAAAAACCGGACGAGAAGTGCATTAATGGAAATAACTGTCAAAAAATGAAGGAGAAAATTAAAACTGAAAAATGAATAAAAAATACAGGAAAAGAAAAGAAGGAGGCGTCTTTTATTGGAATCACTGACATTCCAATAAATAACATAAAATACAGTGAAACAAAGAAGAAATTTCAATGAAACAAAAGTCATTTGCAGCTTTTTTAGAAAATATCCTCTTTTGAAATTTCTTTAAATTCCCCTTCCTTGAGATTCAGGTTCTCCAGTTTTAAATTTCCCATCTGTACCCTTTGCAGATCGATCACTTTTGAACCCACAGTTGCAAACATCCGGTGAAGTTGGCGTTTTTTTCCTTCTTCCAGAACAACAAATACGAAACCATTCTCAGGATCGCTCACCTCTACCTCGCGTGCACGAAGCAGTTCTCCCCCCTCCTCAACACCCCTGAGAAATTTATCTCTAAGTACTGATTCATCCGGGCAATTTTCAACCTGGAGCAGATATTTTTTTTTCAGATGATTGGATGGATGTGACAAAGTCTGAATGAGATCTCCATCGGAAGTAAAAATCATTAGACCTCTGGAAAGCAGATCCAATCTTCCGGCCATATTCATTTTTTTGTACGCAACCGGAAGCAGGTTGAACACTGTTTTATCGTGAAAAACATCCATGTGCGAACACAGATAACCCGGGGGCTTATTAAATGCAATAACCAGATCAACCGGAATCGATTCTACGGGTTTTCCATCTACTTTTACAGAATCATTTTTCGGATGCACTAAAGTAGAGAAATCAGTGACAATTTCATCATTTAGAGTTACACGGCCGGCACGAATCAGTTCATCCATATCCCGGCGGGCACCTAAACCACATCTTGAGAGAAATCGGTTTATCCGCAGTGAATCGGCTGTCTTTGACTCATGTTTATGAAGGCCCGTTTCCTGGGTGTTGTTTAATTTTTCCAAAAGACCGACTCTTTTTTTCTGTCCATCCAATACTGTCATTTCATTGAAAGGTTTGATTCTTACCTTTCTTGGTTTTGAATTATCTGCAATAGACTTTGAATCCGGACGGCTGTCAGGTGATCTAAAATTCTTTCGTTCACGGTGACCTTCATCTGTTCCGGAATTTCTGCCTTTGAAATTACTTTCTTCCGAACCTCCGGAATTTTCCCCAATTGGTCGTCTTTCCAATGGCTTTCTGAAATTTCTTTCAGGTCTGTCGCGACCTCCGGGTCTTTCACCGGACGGCTTTCTTCCAAAGGATGGCTTGCCGGAATCGCGGAAATCTTTCCGGAACCCACTCCCCGGTTTATCTCTATCAGGAAAACGTCCGGGCCTACGGGTCTCTGAACTTTCTGATTTTTCAAATGGCTTTCTGAAACTTCTTTCAGGTCTGTCGCGACCTCCGGGTCTTTCACCGGACGGCTTTCTGAAGTTCCGTTCTGGAGAACTTTCGGATTTGCGAGAAGACGATCTATCGCCTCCCTGTTCATCCCGTTTAAATCCTCTACCGGACGATGGCTTTTCCGTGCGTTTTGGACCTGTGAAACCGGGTTTAGTTCGAATTCCGGAACGGGATCCGTCTCTTGCTGGGGGATTTGATTTATTTTTCATAAGGAGTGGAATGTTAAAAAAACATAAAAAAGTTGCTTTGAGAATTGTAAATTGTTGAGCTCATTCCAGATTATCGATATTGTGTTACCATACAATCAATTTATGAACCCCCTGAAAAAAAAACCGAGAACAAAAATGTATTCTGCTACACCAGAAAAACCGGAATGGTTACGCATACCTCTGAAATTTCCAGTTGAGACAAATGCCGTACAAAAAGTAAGAGCCGATCTACAGGAGAAAAAACTTCATACGGTTTGCGAAAGTGCTTCCTGCCCGAATCTCAATCATTGCTGGTCAAGAAGAACAGCTACCTATATGCTTGGTGGAGATACATGCACAAGGAAATGTGCCTATTGTGATGTTGCATCAGGGAAGCCTTCGCCTCTCGATCCCTCAGAACCTGAGAATGTAGCGCAGTCTGTAAAAACACTCGGTCTGAAGCATGTTGTGATAACTGCGGTGAACAGAGATGATCTGGAAGACGGTGGAGCGATGCATTTTTCTGAAACTGTAGCCTCTATCAGGAAACTGATGCCTGAATGTAAGATTGAATTATTGATCCCGGATCTGCGTGGAAAAAAAGATTCTCTCGCACTGATTTTCAAAGTAAAGCCAGACATCATCAATCATAATATAGAAACAGTAGAGTCTCTTTTTTCGCTGGTGGCCCCTCAGAAAAACTACCGGATTTCCCTTTCAGTTTTAAAAGAAATTTCCACAAATGGATTTATCGCAAAAAGCGGAATAATGCTCGGACTGGGAGAAACTGTGAATGAGGTAAAGGCCTGCCTCGATGAACTAAAAAACTCGGGGGTCAGCATGGTGACAATTGGTCAATATTTACAACCAACTTCTACACATTACCCGGTTAAAGAATATGTTCGCCCATCTGTGTTTCTGGAATTGAAGCAATTTGCTTACAGCATCGGATTTGCACATGCGGAAGCGGGACCTCTGGTAAGAAGTTCATACTATGCAGATAGACAGGCGGAAAAGCTAATGTAGTTCATCACCTTTTGCTTTTTCTTCACAATATTTCAGGTAAAGCCGATCTAAATACTATGAACGATCTGATATCCGGAAATACCGATACCGAACTTGAAAAGATTAAAATGACAATTTTTCATTCAATAATGCAGACGTTATCCACATTCAGCGGTGAAATTTCCGATCTTGATATAAAGGAACTCATCCTGAAATCAATAGACCTGGTTCCGGATTACAGAACTGAATGGGGGGAAATTTCCAAATTTGGGAAAAATAAACTCCTGATAAATTCCGGGAGCAGAGTTATGCTTCTGGATGTGAGTGAAATTGTTACTGATATAAAAACTGCATGGAATACTTACATCAGCAGCGTATAAAATAAAAAAGCCCGGCGTTTATTCCCGGGATTTTCTTTTAAAGATTGAACTTCTGTGTTTATTTAGAATTTGCCTTTTGATTGAAAGTCATAAATAACTTCCTGTACATCATTCTGGTTAATTCTTTTGATCCCACTTTCTGTGTGAACTATCATTGTAGATCCTTCCTGGTTGATGATTGCACCAACTTCGGTTGAACCGTTTGTCATGATAATTTTTTCAATTCTTTCGTAGTACTTAACGATTTCCTGTTTTGAATCTAGTTTTTTAGGAGCTTCGATGATAGAATCGTTAAACTTTTTCTTTTCGATGTCCTGTTGTTTTGCAACCTGGTCTTCAAGTTTCTTTCTTTCTGCATCGATTTGAGCAGCTTTTGCATCATCTACTTTACCGTTAGACTCTTCATTCAGGTGAACCATTTCTTTGGCAACTTTCGGATCGACAGTAACCATAGTTTTGATTTCTTGCTCTTCGTTCTTGGTTGTATCAGCTTTTGTGACTTTCAGATCTTCTTTTTCAACTGTATT
>JAIOQL010000279.1 GCA_021413405.1 Leptospira sp. | reverse complement strand
GATGAAATTCAGGTGGGATCATCTATCGAAGACCCGGGCCTCGTCCGGATCAAAGAGAAGATCCTCAAAAATTATGATTCATTCCTTGAATTTTCTTTTCTTCCAATTAATTTTATTACTACTGATTTGAAGGGCGGGATTTCGGTACGAACTGAAATCCCCGTAGAAGCCTGGATTAAAAAAAATGACATTGGAAGTGAAAGAGAGCTGGAACTGGTTCACTTTCTTTATGAAGAGCTTTATAAATCAATCAAGGCTTCGTCCAATCGAATAGATCGCGAATCCCTGGAAATGCTGTGTGTTTATCTGCTGTCACAAAACAGGCTCGAAGATTTCATTTCTCTCGTGGAAATTTATGACCGGAAGGGAAATCTCCCACCGGTTATTTCTGTGTTCATGGGGATCACTGGAATAGCGCCGGAAAATCTTGAAACTGATTTCATTGCAGAAGGGAATGATCCTGTCTTTACTATATATAAATGGTTGCGATCTAAAAACCCTGAATTGGAAAATGAACTATATGATTTTGTTGTATCCCGGAAATATCAGCAGCTTCTCGGGCTTGTTTTCTCAATTTATTCTGAGAGGATAACAGGTTTACGCACAGTTTATCCTCTTTATCAGATGATAATTAAGCAGTTTTCTCAATTACCGGAAGAAGAGAAAAAATTCTTTATTTCCAAATTCCAGGAGACCCATCATCACCTGATAATTTATTTCCTTATGAAACAGGTATATACCAGGGAACAGATACACCAGCACTTCCGCGAGGAAATGAATCTGAACGGAAAATCATCTATGGAGAAAGGATCTTCCATTATTCCTGAATTACACCTCGACCAAAAGTATAAAAACCTGAGGGAGCAGGGCCTTACGCATACACTCGGGCCATTTGAGATCCTTGTTCTTTTGAATTCGAATGAATCTTATAATGTCCGGGAAGATATCCTGGCCGCTTTTAATAAGTTTCCCCATTCGTACATTGTAAACCGGTCTATGGCAACACTGAATTTTTTTGACCGGGATTTTGATTCATTCCTTAATTTTGAATCAAGATGCGGACGACTGCGGTTTCATCCGGAAATGATTTATTTCCGGGGAGTGGTTTGCTGTGAATCCGGGTTTCGTGAAGAAGGAAAGGCGCTTTTGACTTCTCTATCTCAGAAATTTCCTGATTCAGAAATGCTAAAAAAAGCCACTGAGGAATACAGGCTAAATTGACTTTCTGTGGGGTCATTCCGATGGTTCCGGTTGACTAAAATATTTTCTTTACAGTATTCAGTAAAATAGGAAATTTTACATCATGCCTCTTTCGCAAGATCAGATATTAGAATTGCAGAAACTTCAAAAAGCAGTTACCCAGCTGGAAAATATACTGAAGACGTCCAGAAATGATGAGCAGCGGATCAGGGTCTCTCAGGATATAAGAAAATACAGGGAGAAAATGCAAAAAATCTCTCCAGATGGGATGCCCGATAACCTGAATGTTCCTGTTCAGCCGTCACAATCGGCCTTGGATTCTGCCAAGCCTGGAAAAAGATCCGGTATGCTGGATTCCTTCCCGGTCATGAAAATTTCGCCAAATTCCAATGATCAGGAAATAAATTTCATAGGAACACTGGTCAATGTTCTTGATCTTGAGTTTCTGCCGGTTTTGGGGGATTCTCACATTAAGCTTGATTTTTCGCATGCAACCGAAAGAGATTCTGTGGTAAAACACATCG
>JAIOQL010000278.1 GCA_021413405.1 Leptospira sp. | reverse complement strand
CTTGATTTCGCAGATGAAATTGTGGTAGTTGATTCTGGTTCAACAGACAAGACTATCGCGCTCCTCAAGAAAGCTAAAATAAAAATCAGAAATCGCAAATTTGATAATTATGTTAATCAGAAGAATTACTGTCTCAGCCTCGCACGAAACAACTGGGTTCTTGCCCTTGATGCAGATGAAGTAGTTTCAAAGGGTCTTAGGGAAGAAATAATTTCACTATCCCGTGAAAATTTCCGGAATTTCGATGCGTTTTATATTCCACGTCTCACATTCTATCTGGGAAAATGGATCCGCCACGGCGGATGGTATCCGAACTACCAGATAAGACTTTTCAGGAAAGACAAAGGAAAATTCGGCGGGATGCTAGTGCACGAAAAAGTTTCGATTGGAAATAACTTCAGTCACACAAAGAATCCACTACATCATTATTCCTACAAAAACATTTCTGATCACCTCAAATTCATCGACAGGTATTCAGATCTCACCGCGCTTGAAAGATTCAAGGCCGGAAAAAATTCTGGAGTAGCCAGGGCCATCTCGGAAGCTGCATGGAAATTCTTTTCGATGTATCTTTTGCGGCTCGGTTTTCTCGACGGGAAAGAAGGATTGGTTGTTGCAATCCTGGGATCCTATTACAATTTTTTAAAGTATATTAAATTGTTTGAACTTCGAAGGAAAAAAGAGCAATAATTTTCTATACATTTTTGGCCACAGGGGTGTTGTCGGCTGTGTAAAATTAATCCCGGCGATCCCTGTTGTGATTAATTTTGTTCATGAGGTAAAGAGCTAGATATCCACCGATAAAAACTGCAATCAGATTCACATTCGAGAGCTGTGATGATCCGATCTTTGGAGACATTAGCCACATAATTATATCCCGGATGACTTCCTGGAGAAGCGCAAATATGATCAGGGCTCCTATCCCTGCAACAAGGGTTGCTCCCAAAAATTTTCCTAACAAATCCTTACGGAGATAAAAATAAAAATACCAGGCTACGAGAGCAGAAACTGCAATGAAGAATATAATATCTACAAGAATCGTCCAAGGTGCACGTGCAGATGCCAGCGGAATAAATAATAGTAGTTTCATTTTCCCTTTTCTATATTAATATCGTAAAAAAACGCTTTTTACTATAATGAAATAATAATGGTTAGAGTCCAGAAAAATACTGTAGAATCTGAATAAGCCGATGAAACAGGAGAATATATTCAATAAAGATACAGGCATTTTTGGTATTGTGGGATTTCCACTATCGCACACACTCTCTCCACTTATCCATAATACCCTGTTTGCGGAATACGGTCTTAATTGCGTATATCTCGTGTTCGAAAATAAATCACCGGAAAATGGGTTCCTAAATTCATTACTTAATCTGAAAGTAAAGGGGCTGTCTGTTACAATTCCACATAAGGAATGGGCATATCATTCAGCCGCTATCCATGATAAAACCTCAGGTTATATG
>JAIOQL010000439.1 GCA_021413405.1 Leptospira sp. | reverse complement strand
AGTTTGGATTTCAGGTGAAAGGATTCTTTGAAAAGCCGGACTTGAAAACGGCTGCGAAATATATTAAAAAGGAAAATTTTTTCTGGAATCCCGGAATTTTTATTTGGAAAACAGAAACAATTCTATCCGAATTTTCCAAGTATGCACCTTACATTTTGAACCCTCTGAAATCGGCTTTTCCTTTCAAAAACCCGGGAGAACTGGGGCAGGTTTTCAAACTGATTCCATCTGAAGCCATCGATACGGCGATAATGGAAAAAAGTAACCTGATCCGAATGGTCAGGGCAGGATTCAAATGGGATGATGTTGGGTCCTGGCTGTCCCTTGCACGGGTTCTACCTGGTGATAATCAGGGAAATCATCATATCGGAAAGGGTGTGTATTATTATAAATCAAAAAACAATATATCTGTCACGGGAAAAGAGATGGTGACCTTCCTCGGCGTCGAAGATCTAATCGTTGTTGAAGAAGAAGATGTTCTTTTTATCTCGACACGCTCAAAGGTTGGTGAAATAAAAACCTTCCTCGGGGAACTACGGAAAAATAGAAGTTTACAAAAGTATCTGGAATAATTTTCTGAACTAACAATCTCAAAATTTAGAAAAGGAGTAGTGAATGCCTTCTGGTAAAAAAAGAAAACGCAAAAAGATTGCAACTCATAAGCGTAAGAAGAAGAGAAGAGCCAATAGACATAAGAAAAAAGGCAAATAGCTAACAACTACCCTTTCTCTAAAACTGCCACTGCTTATACAGTGGCAGTTTTTCTTATCTGTCCCAAGTATTCAAGAATCAGCAACTTCGCCTGTTTTTAGAAACTTCCTGTTAATAACCTTTCCGGTTCCTAAAGCAAAATTTTAAATCTTCCGATATTAGTATTATGTTGCATGATAGTGAACTAGAGACTTATCGCAAGTGGTGGAAACGCAGTAAATCAGACATCCAGGGTTTCCACAAATCATATAAAGCAGAAACTCCGGATGGAGATTTGCTTCAGGTTGATTTTAATTATCATGAAAGGCTCGTAAGACTTAATGTTCAACTGGCCAGGGAGCGGGGAAAATCTTACGTTGCAACAGTAAAACAGGGTTCTATAATCCGCGAAAAGGATGTTACAACTAACCGCAATACTTCGATAAAAGGCAAAGTCCACCCATTCAGGTATATATTCTCCTGCATTCCGGATGACGACCTTCTGGAATCTGTAGGCGGAGCCTATGAAATCTCCAGGGTCTCTCTTGGAAAACAGCTTTTGGCCGGCGAACTTCCTCCAAATGATGGGGAGCCGTTTCGAACGGAAAAAAAAAGAGAAAGTTTTTTTGAGTATCTGCAAAGAAGAAGACAGGAAAAAATTGGTAGGGATGGAACCTTTTTACAGAGGGTCAAAAGACGTTTCTGGGGTGAGTTGCATGATTTTTTATTTGGTTCTTCCCTTGGTTTAGCAGTCTATTACCATTTTTTCGATTTTTCAATTCTGGGATTGAGTCTGGCAATCTTCGCCTTTTTTTCGGGAGGAATGGATTGGATACTTCGCAACAGGAATCCACTGATGATTAAAGTGTTTTTCTTTTTGTTTACCGGATCTTACTTTTTTTATACTGGATACACAAGATATTAATTTGAGTACTATTTATGATTGCTAAAAATGAATTATCAGAACAATACATAACGTTTGGCATAGCTGACGAAGAATATGCGATATCGATTCTGAACGTTGAAGAAATTGTCAAAATCTCCGGACTAATCAGAGTCCCGCAGGCTAAGGAGTATTTTGTCGGACTAATGGATATTCGTGGAAAAGTTGTGAACATGATTGACCTTGGCAAAAAACTCCTGAATCGCCCGACGGATACAAAGATGTCTGATCGAGCAATAATCGTAACGATCCAGGGAAAATCAATAGGAGTAATAGTCGATAAAGTATCTCACGTTTTGCGCTTTCCAGCTTCACAAATTGATCCACCTCCGCCTTCCGTAAAAGGATTTTCATCGCGTTACATCACTGGAGTAGCGAGGAAA
>JAIOQL010000397.1 GCA_021413405.1 Leptospira sp. | reverse complement strand
GGTCCGGATTTTGTTATAAACAGGAAATTAAAGAAGCAGAGGAGGTTCCACCAGTACAAACGGTAGTGCTTTATTTCAGGTAATTCATCAGCTATTTGCAATTTCCAGAAGCTTGTTTACAGTAGCCCAGTTCCTTGTAGTGGACTGAACTTTTAATTTTTTTTCGATGAAAGTATTTGAGAATTGGGACTTTCCGTAACCTCCCCTACATAAGATATAAACTTCTGTTTTGGAAATCTTCAGCTCGTCGAGATCGTTCCGGATAGACAGCAATTCTTTTTTTGACGCTTCATCCGGGGCTTCTGATAGAAAACTAAGATATAATTTTCCATCATCTGAATTCGAATTCTTACCGAAAGGATTTTGCTTTATTATTTCTGCTATATCAGAATGTGATCTGAGCAGGACAGTTACTTCAAATGAAAACGATTTCCTGATTTGATTTTCAATTTTCTTTTTAAGGGCATTGATGTCAGTTTTTTTAGTCTGGAAAATTACATTGCCACTTTGGATATATGTTCTCACATTTTCATAGTTTTGAGACTTAAAAGTTTTTTTCAAATCGTCCATTCTGATTATTTTCTGACCGCTAACATTTATCCCCCGCAAAAGTGCAACATACGTTTCCATAGTAATCTGATTCCCAGGATTATTATGAATTTGCAACGAAAAAAATCCGGATTACACTTGAATATTACTGAAAAGAAGTAAAGAAATTCTTGAAGTAAAATACTCCTTACTGTTAAATTGGCGGATCATCATGTCTTCCCTTCTAATCATACTTACAATTTTTTACATAGCAACTTTGCTTGGAATCCGGGCCATAGTAGAGGAGAAGAAAAAATGATTCTCGGACATTACGCACCGGCGTTAATCCCCTATAGCAGGTTCGAGCGGAAATATCCGGTCACACTTTTTCTGGTATGCGCAAATATTCCTGAATTTATCTGGCTTTTGCTTGCCTTTCTCGGAATAGAAGTAACGACCCCCGCATCATTTTTGGACGCAACATTATCCGGTCTCCAGGTGAAAATGATTTACAGTCACAACCTGATCCCCGGATTCTTTCAGGCAATCATCACCGCAATCATTGTTGAATTTATATATTCAGACCGCGCTCTTTCTTTCTGGTGCGGCGGGCTTGTGATGTTGCATATAGCGTGCGATGCAGTCGTCGGATATGACCACCAGATTATGGGCGAAAGTTCTCCGGTATTCACACTGAATTCGTATAGAAATTTTCCGCACACAGCAGTCCTGATAGAATTCGTTTTCAGCTTTCTTTGTATTTATTACTTTGATCGTCTTGAAAGAAAGGCGGGGCGGGAAATAACGTCAAAACAAAGGCGCATTCTATTTGCTTTTTTTGGAATCGGAATTCTTGTCTGGCTTCCCGCAGCGACAACGTCGATCAATGAAATTCTTGGATTCCTCAAGCGAGCATATTAACTTTGTCCTTAAATGCGTTTCACCCGTTCAGGTTTTGGGAAAACCGCGAGGTAGAATCCGACGATTGTGATTCTAATTCAATGTAAAAACATTTTCTGGTCCCGGATAATATCTATTTCAGGGGCAAGAATTTTCACATACCGGTCAAAGTATAACATCTGTTTGATTAGAAGTCCGAATTCCCGCGGGATACGTAGTCCATTTCGTTTGCTGATATCACTTATATCAAACATGATCCGGTTCATTTTTCCTTCATCCATGCTGCCAATGTCGCCGATCTGGATGCTTAAAGCAAATTCACTCAGTTGATCCAAAATCCTGTCGAGGTCTTTTGCGAAATGCTTTTCATCAATTCCCCCGGCGGTTCCGTCCATATCAATCAACCCTTTGGCCATCAGGTCTGATCGGTTCAGACTCATCCCTTCCATAAATATCATAAGTCCTTTCCATACACGGGAGGAAATTCTTCCTACAATCCCAAAATCGATAAATCCGATTCTTCCATCTTTAAGAGCAAGTAAGTTTCCTGCGTGAACATCGGCATGAAAAAAACCGGAGCCGGATAATGATGAAAACCAGATATCCAGGGCATCAGTCAGAGTTTTCTTTGGATTTTTGGTATAACCTTTGAGTTTTTCAGGATCGGTAAGGGGAACGCCGTAAAGTCTTTCCATTGTAAGCACTTTTTTGGTTGATAATTCGTGATAAACCCGTGGTACCTTTGCACGGGATTCGCCCGATTTCAAAAGATAGGCATCAAATTCTTCAATATTCTTTGCTTCCTGAATAAAATCGATTTCCTGCATAATAGAATTCTGAAAATCTTTTACAAGTTCGGATAAACCCGATTTGTTTAGACCCGGAGCAATTTTTTCGAATATGACTGTAGAAAAATAAATCAGGTTCATGTCTGTACCAAGTGTCGATTCTATATCCGGCCGTTGAACCTTTATAACGACATCCAGCCCGTCTTTTGTGATAGCTCCATGAACTTGTGCGATAGACGCCGATGCGATCGGTATTTCTTCGATACTTCTGAAATGATCTGAGATTTTACCTTTGAGTTCGCTTTCAATAATTCTTTTCACATCGCCGTAAGGAATCGGACGGACTGAATCGAGGCATTTCTGCATTTCTTCAACAAATTCTTTCGGGAAAAGAGATGGTGCAGATGCGATAAACTGGCCCAATTTGATGTAGGTCGCACCAAGTTCTTCAAACGCCTCTCTCAGCCGGATCGGGAGTGTGTCTGTGTTTCCTGAAAAAAGAAAATCTTTCAGCAGACCCGCAGTTTTAACGGTGAAGATTGTTCCGGAATTCAGCATCCGGAGGCTTCCGTTAATTCCGAATTTTATCCGGTCTAAAAATGAATCCATGCGGTCAGCTTTTAAAATGCACTTCTCCTGACAATCAATAAATTGCGGCAAATTTCTGATGCAGATTAAATTGCAACTGGTCTTCGAATTGAATTTTTGTTTACAGGGCAGGCCACTCGGAAAGTATAGGTCAGCTAACCTTTTAGCAACTGATCTGGCGCTATGGAAAACGAAAACGTTTTAATTCAAGAACTAGA
>JAIOQL010000396.1 GCA_021413405.1 Leptospira sp. | reverse complement strand
CATCAGAAGTTCCAACACCATTTCAGAAATTCTGATTGTTCCCGGTCTTTTTTCCGGAGGTTTATTTTATAACAGGCTCCGTCGTAAACTAGAAAATTCCGGTTATCGCGTTGAGATAGCAAAACTAAATCCGTTTCTTTTGAGTGAGCGGAAAAAAATTGCTGAACTTGCCTTTGTTTTCAAATCAGCCAGCCACGGATTAAAGGTCATTGCCCATAATACCGGGGGCTTGCTCACAATCATGCTTCCGGATGAAAGCCGTCAGAAAATTGACAGCATAATTACTCTGGGGACACCGTTTCAGGGGAGTCATTTATTTCGCATTTTCCCGCCTTTCTTCTCATTGGCAAAATGGAAATACGATTCGGCAGCTCTCAAGAGTGCAGTCCATAATACTCTCCTGATCAATAACATTTTCCCCTTCGCTGCAATTAGCGATTTCATTTTCCGGCCGAAAGGCTCTACAGAATTCGGACAGGGGCGGGACTGGTGGTTTGATATTCCGGGAAATCTCAACCTCGTAAGAAGAAAGGAAAATCTCAGGACACTTATTGAATTTATGGAAAAAAATTTACCTCCAAAGGAACAATCAGGAAAAAATCCGGTACCCCCTGCTAAAGAAGAGCAGAAAATAAAAGCAAAAAAAAATCTGCGAAAAACTCCTGTAAAAGTGAAAAAATCTCCTCCAAAAAATAAAAAACCAATCATGAAAAAGAAACCAGTAAAGATAAAGCGAAGAAAGAACAAATAAATTACCGGAGAAAGAAATGACTGATTCACAAGAAATAATTCTATTCACAGCAATAAATGACGAAGACCTTGCAGAGATACTGATTTCAGAATTACTGGAAGCTCAACTGATTGTAAGCGGAACAATATTTCCTGACGTCCGGGTGATGTATCTTTGGGATGGAAAACTCCAGGCCGATTCGGAATTCAAACTTCTTTTGAAAACAAAAGAAGTTAATTATGCGGCCGTTGAAGAACATATACTTAAAAAGCATCCGTACCAGTTTCCGGAGATTATAAAAATTAATGCGCAATTCGGAACGGATTCATTCAAGAAATTTGTAACTGACAGAAGCAAAAAGACCTGATCGATGAACAGACTAAAATTTCTCATTTTAATTACAGTTTTTCTCGGGAATTATTCCGTTTTTTCTTTTCCGGTTTCACTAAATGACAACTGGATAGTCCGCGAAGGAAAACATCTTTCTATAGATTCTGATGAAAGGGATAAATGGCAGATTTTTGAGAAAATGCCTGTAACCTTAAAAGCCATGAAGGATGCCCCGACAGGGAAAGTGGTGTCAATCACGGCCCACAAAAAAATCCGGATACCCGAGAAAAATCTGAAAAATCTCAGGGAAGACGTAGGTATTTTATTCCCATACATTGCAAACGCATATTCGGTCTATTTCAATGGTAAAAAAATTTCCGAGAATGGATCATTCACCAATGAAGAAATCCTAAAAAAAGGAAACCAGAGAAATCTGGTTGTTCCTGTCCCGAGGGAACTACTATCGGAAGAAAATGATATTTTTGTAGTACTATC
>JAIOQL010000395.1 GCA_021413405.1 Leptospira sp. | reverse complement strand
GGTTTTCGGAAAAGCAAATACCTTTGATATCCCGCTCAGTGTCCCGATTTTGCGGAATACAGTTTCGCAATAATCGCTTTTTCCTGTTTCTGCTCCGGTATCCGGAATAAATTTTAGTTTTTTACGTATGAGAGATGCCGCATCTTTTTCCATGCGGCCGATAGCAGATAACGTATCAGGAAAACCTCCCGAGGTATACACGATATATGTTTTTTGGATTTGTCTTTGTGCAAAAAGTTGATTTATTCTTCGGGCAATATCCTTTGATCTGGAAAACAGTACTAATCCGGAAGTCTCGCGATCAATTCTGTTCGAAATATAAATTGGATCAATTGAGTTGGATTCGAGAATTTTCAGAAGATTCCCATTCCTGTACCTGCCCGCAGGATGAACCGGTAAATTCCCTGATTTGTTAACTGCAAATAAAAATTCATCTTCGTAAACTATTTCGAAAGTTGAATCTACTTCAGGTTCAGAGATTGTGTCCGAAATAAAAGAAACTTCATCCTTCTCGCGAAGAATGTACTCAGGTGTGGAAGGATTTCCGCAAACTTCAACCTTGCCCTCGATAATTTTCGTAGTCCATTTTTCGCCTGAAAAATAAGTAAACCGGCCGGTCAAAAACCCTAGCAGACTTTTCCCTGCATTCTCGCGGAAAATTAAGCTCGTTCTTTTTTCCGAAAATACAACTCCAGCCTCCGGCAGGTGGTTGCTCCTACTCACTCTTTGATGCAAGAAATTTTTCCAGTATTTTCTGCTCTTCAGCCGGGGTAAGATGAAACTGGCAACCGATCCGGAATTGCTTTTCAGTTGGCTTGATACTTTTAATTACGGCCCGGTAAGTAACCGGCTTTGATTCGCCGCTAAACATCATATCAAAGACGAGCGTCGCATCGAGAACAAAACTCCGGCTCATAATTCTGGTCTGTGAATGAAAAAAACCAAGTCCCTGGTTACTGATATCTCCGACCTCACAAATTTCTTTGGATTCCTGGAATATCCCCGATTGGCTAATTTCCCTTTTGAGCGATACGGCAGTGATGTTCACTGTATTGAAAGCGTTTCCATCCAGTCTCTCTTCGCTCAGAACCTGCACATATCCGATGGGTACATAGCCTCTATATTTGATCGGGATACAAATTTCCGATATAATTTTTTCCTGCAAACTATTCTGCTTCATCAGTTGACTGTATTCGTTGAAAGGAAAAAAATCTCCTGTTACACTATCCGGGTCAGACCTGTCCGGAATAAAGATTGGTCTATCATAATTGGAAATCATTCTTAAACGGGCGTCAGCTCTCTCTGCAATGTAAATATTTGAATTTGGAAAATTCTTTTTCAATTTCTGAAGATTCGTCTGAATAGCCGCATCGAGCTTCTTGTCTCCAAATCCGAGTCCTTTGTAAACTTCTGCCTGGCTGACTATGTTCGAAATACTCAAAGACAAATCCGGTTTAGCACTGATGAGCATCCTTTCGCGAATACGCGAAGCCGCGATAATCTGCATTTTTAGAGGTCTTAAGATTTCAAGACCCGTTGCGTCCCGGCCAAGGCATTGAAAATCCAAGATGAAATTATTATCATTGTGCACTAGCGAAAGCTGTCTTTCGGACGACTCAATCTGAACTGGAAGTCTAACGATCAGCCCCTGTGTTTTTCTGGTAATCACCTGGACGGGAAATTCCTTTCCGGAAACTATCAGGCTCACGGGGATAGAAAAGAAAAGCTTTTCTATCACTTTGTCAATTTGCTCTATTGAACTGGATTCCATAACCGGGACGTTTTCTGCCTTCTATTTCTTCAAAATCATCGATTTCCGGATTTTCCCGAGATTTGCGGAACCCGTAATATTCATGGTTTGCCGGAGATCACCGGTGTACTGGTTTAGAAGAAATTTCACACCTGCAACTTCACCGCCCACTGCGGAAATAGCGACCGGTCTACCGACGAGAACACCATCGGCGCCTAACGCAATCATTTTAAAAACATCCATCCCGCTCCGTATTCCCCCATCAGCCAGGACTGGGATCGCATCACCTATTGCTTCCCTGATGGCCGGCAGAACCCTGGCGGTTCCCGGCATATCATCCAGAACCCTTCCTCCATGATTAGAAACTACGATGCAATCGGCTCCGGATTCGAGAGCCAATTTTGCATCTTCAACAGACATGATTCCTTTGAGTATAAATGGCAATTTAGTAAATCGTCTTATTTTCGAGAGAGCTTCAACTCCCCGCGAAATGGATGGTTGATTTTTCAGAACCATTGTTTTAAAATTCAGCGCATCGATATCCATCCCGATTGCAAATACACCCGATTTTTCAGCTTCCGAAAACCGTTCCTGAAGTAACGCATTATCCGATCTTGGTTTGCAGATAAGAATACCGGGTAGATCTGATTTCCTCACAGCGTCGAGTATGGTCAGATATTTTTCAGGTGATGCCCCATCCCCCAGCCAGGCAATGGAACCCGAATCGGAACAGCCTTTCAGTACAGTCATTGAATAATTGAACTCATCCATAGCCCCGTTCATATTGGTAATAGCACCTGTCATTGGGGCAGCCATAACCGGGGTCTTAAAAGTTTTTCCTAAAAAATTAAATTCAGTCTCCGCACTTACATTCTCCCGGATATAAACAGGTAGAATTGAATATTCGCGAAGAGAATTGATGTTATCCTGGAAGGTTAGCATCCTGCCGACTCCCCCCATTCCCGGAACACCTGAAGCACAGTCTGTTCCATCGCAAACTTTACAAACCCAACAGATTTCTTTTCCGAATCTGTTCCGTGCATTCTGGTTAATTTCCTTTTCGGTGATAGAAAAGGATTCATCCGATTTAAAAACAATAAGTTCTTCTGCTTTCCGGAAAACTTCCTCCGCCTGTTCCAATGTATCTGCAACTATGATAATGTGACCGGTTTTATCGATGTTATTGGTCGGTTCTTTTACAATGTCGCCTAACTTATGCTGAATAAAAATTTCAGCAACTCCCTCGATTTTTTTGGCCTCTTCAATCCCGGAAATG
>JAIOQL010000394.1 GCA_021413405.1 Leptospira sp. | reverse complement strand
TTTTCTAATTCAGAAAGATCATTAAATTCGTTGTTTATCATTTTAATATGGGGTTATCCCTTGCTTTTCAGCTAATTCTACAAGTCTGGCTGTGCCCTTTACTACGAGTCTCGATACTGTGGAAATGGAAATTTCCATTACTTCAGCTATTTGTGTGAGATTCATCCCTTTCACGTTTTTCAGAATGACTGCAAGCCTTTCATCATTCGAAAGCCTTCCTATACATTTATAAAGCTGCTGTTCCATGTCATTCAGTTCTGCATGTTTTTCGAAAGATATCTTTTCGCTTGTAAATTCATCCAATTCGCCGCTTTTCTCACGGACAGTAGAGAATTTTTTCGAATAGTTTATCGAATTGTTTTTCGCAATCGTATACAATATCATCATTGTTCTTTCTGGAGGAAGCTGGGTCTCACCGTAGCTTTTGAAATAATTCAAAAATGTTTCCTGCATCAGGTCGGCCGCCACTTCTTCATTGTTTGTATATTTATACAGAAAATCATAAATTTTCTTATGAGAATTCTGATAAATCCCCTCCATAGAGGCCGCCTTATGTTCCATCATTCCACGATGATCTTTAAAAACTATATTTCAAGTTAAAAACTCTGGCTTGCTTCCATATTAGTTAACAATTAAAAATGCGTATTTTTCAGGAAATTGTACTTTTTTTCTGATCTACAGATACTTTTCTGGAGTAAATCAATCTTTATACACTGCGCCTATCGGACAACCGATGTAGCAGAAATGCAAACATGATAGAATTTATTATAAAAAATAATGCAATCAATATCAATTTCCGGAAAAAGGAACTGGGTTTTGATGACTCCAGAGAAATGAGTTCCATAAACTCGCAGATCCCCAGCCTGACTGAATATAGGGAAATTGTGGTAACATTCGATACTGTCCGCCTGATCAGTTCAACTTTCATGGGTCAGCTTGCAAGGTTTGTACAGATCGCTAAGGCAAATAACATGGAAGTCTCCGTGAAAGGATTTATCGATCCCTTCGTTTTTCAACTCCTCTCTATTTCCGGTCTTGAAAGCTATCTGAAATTTCCGGACAGAAAGATCGAAGATTCCAAGTGAACCAGTTTCCGTTAAAAAAGACATCTCTCTTCGAAGATTTTCTTATCTGGATACTCGGATATGCGAGTAATTTCCTGTTCGACAGCGTACACATGTATTTTCCGGGAAAGAGTCAAAAAATCCCCTGCCCTTCACCTCTTGTGGCACTAGCGAATCACGTGGAAGAAAGAGACATCCCTCTTATGCCGACCCTCCATCAATATATGGAAGTCCGCTCAAAATACGCGGTTCCTGCCAGGCGGGATATCATGGAGAAGGATTTTTTTGTAAAGGAATTCCGGCCAAAAGGGATTAAGAAGTTTTTCTTATTTCTTCTCGATAAAAGTATGATTGTTCCCGCTTATTTTAAATATGTAGGGATATATCCTGTCGCCCGTCCATTCCGGGATGATGCGAAACATCATGCAAAGGCTGGAACGTTACGCGACACCGTAGAAGAGCAATGGGATTATCTTGCGGACAGGGTCAGGGCAGGCAGAAAGCTTTTTCTTTTTCCGGAAGGAACCCTCTCTGAAGACGGATATCTGAACCCGATCCGGAAAGGACTCTATTTTCTTCATAAAAAAATCCCATCTATCAATTACCTGGATATTACATTGACTTATGATTATCTTTCTTCCCGCAAGGCCACGGTTCACATGGGGCTGAGCGAAATATTCCAGATGAATGATGAAATCAGTGAAAAAGATTTCACTGGCCAGATAAAAGAAAAGCTCTCGGTTCATTATACCATTACACCCGGAAATCTTTTTTCCTATGCATTATTTTCGGAAGAAGTCAGGAAAGGGATACCTAGACACTTTCTGTTTTTTAAAATGGAAAGGCTTGTGAATACATTATATAAATCGGGAAATTTTTACATTGCAAATGAGTTATTGGTTCGTTCCTACGATGACATATTTGCTGAGATGCTTCTCCGTGCCAAAGAAACCGGGTATCTGGTTTCAGATTCTGCGAGAAGATATTCTGGTACAAAAAAATTATATGAAATATTGGAAGATGAAGATCACAAGTATATGAAAAAGCTCCGCAAAAGAAATATATATCTCTACCATAAGAACCAGCTTCGTGGATTCGAGAGTCAACTGAATAAAATTTGGGAAGAAATCGAGGTTTATGACTGATGGAAAGTAAATACAGGGACAAAGCAAAACAATTTCTTTCTAATCAGGACAAAATTTCCGCCTCTGCATCGGGAATCATTGATTTCATTTTTGAGTCATCTGTCGGGAAAATACTTCCCGAAAAACTGGAATCGCGCATATCGTATTTTTCCGCTCTGGATAAAAATGACACAATGTTTTCAGAATTGCTGAAATCATTTAAATTTGAAGAAATATTTCCGGCAAACTCAGTCAGTAAGTGCATTTCAACAGAAACCCTGGAAGCAATCGCGGAAATTTCTTCTACACCGGGATATAAACCATCGAAACAACTCCTCGTAAAGTTGCTGAACCAGGAAGCTATACGGGATCTTCTGGCAAATATCATCGAAAGTGCAATTGTAGAATTCAATAAAAAGATAAATCCTTTTTTTGGGGCAATCCAGGCGACCGGGATTGACAAACAGATCAAAACATTTCTATATCCCTTCCTTCCGGCGTTGCTCGAAAAAATTGCTGATTTTGTTTTCAACTCTCCTGCTGGAGAAGAAGGCAGAAAAATGATAAAAAATACAGCAAAGATACTACTGACTGCAGAATTTTCAGAAGTCATCGGCCCGACTAGTGCTGAATTGAGTGAACTCCAGGGCAATTTTGAGAAACTGAAAACAAGTGTTTCCAATGATAGGATTTTAGAGGATAGTGCTGCTTTGTTTTATACGAACTTCAGAAATTTTCTTTTATCCGGTTCTAAGGATCTGAAACTGAAAGAAGTTTTCGGGCTTTCTGAAGCGGAATATACAAAATTCAAAACAGAACTTTCGGCAATCATTGCAAAGGATATAATTGAATATAACAAAAAGAATCCGATGGATGAAGTTCTGGGCAGGGTCATTTCCGGGATCCTGGACTGATATTAATCGACAGGTTACTCCATAAACGTTACAACTAAGGCACACAGATAACACGGATTTGACTGCTACGCGCTGATCCGTTATCTTTTTCTAATAAATATAAAAATTCATTTGGCCCTTGATCCAGAGCATCCGGAAAACCAGTAACGCGAGGATTACAACGGAAAAGGGAAGAAGATAGTAGTCATTATACCCTTTCTTGGAATTTTTCAGGAGAATAATCACTGGAATAGAAAGAGTGAACATTCTCGAAATGTTGTCGAAAGATCTCCAGTAGCCCTCTTCGGCAACGGTTACCTGTAAAAATATCAGTAATAAGGGAATAGAAAAAACCAATTCATTGATTGAACGGATATTCGAAAAATTCAGAAAGAGTAGAATAAAAAAGAGAAATACCGGGAGCTTTGCAAACTCACGGAACCATCCCCGGATATCCATGCTACCTGCCCAATCAAAACTTTTAAAAAATCCAAAGAACGGGTAATCCATGAGATCGGTGAAACCAAGAGGATTTGTTCCGGGATAGAGATCAGGTATCGACCGGATAAAGCCGTTGAATCCAAGAAAAATCGCAATGGGAATACACACAGAAAAGGCGACAATGAATTTGCGCTTCATTAGAAATAGCAGCAAGACCGGAAGGATGATAAACAAAGCTGTCTCCCGGATGAAAAGTCCGATGAAGAGAAAGAATATCCCGATTATCAAAGGTCTCCGATCAATTTCGTTTCTACCGGAAAAAAAATTCCCCCCGCCATTCTCGATAAAATAAATTCCAATAACTGCAAAAGAAACCATGAAAGAATCGGAAACCAACAGCAGATTCGAATTCATTGCGAATGGCGAAAATAAATAGAAAAGGGAAAGATTTTTATTTTCCCCGGCGCAGCGGGAGCGCACCAGGAAATAAGAAATGATATGAAGGGCATTCAGAAGAAAAAGTGTGATCCAGGAATAAAGCCAGAAGCCTGTAAATTTAACAAAGAACCCGGTGATAAGCGGAAACCCGATCCTGCTGAACCGGAGATAAAATGAATCAAGCACGGGAAGAGTTGTCAATTCGGGGTTATATAAAAATTTTGAAATGAAATAAAAGAACTGTCCGTCATATCCCCCATCCTTAAAAATCACAAGTCCTCTTTCCAGATATGGCTGGTTTAATTTTATGAATCCGTCCCAGATCCCAATGAGAGAATTAATATTATAATCATAGGGACGGATTTTGAATAAAATGAGCACTGCTTCTAAAAGCAGATAAAGCAGGACATAGATGGAAGGATGTGCTTGCAAAGTTTCTCTGACGGAATAGAATGTGTTACGTTGCATAGAAATACTTTCCAGGAATAGCGGAGTTAGTCAATACAATGAAAGCCGTCATATTTACACTTCAGAATGCATTTAATTACCTGGACAAACTGGGACCGAAAAAATCACTCCGGATTATCAAAGATCTAGGGTATGAGAAAGTTATTTCTATTTCCGAGAAGGTAAAAAAAGAGAGGCTTGTCAGTCTTGCCCAGAAACTATCCGATGAAAAAATAATAGCACTGATCAGGCATATTCCTGAAAAGCAGCTCTCTGAGCTAATCCACGACAATTCAGACGAGGATCTCATCTACTTCATTCACAGCATTCCACTCGAAGATCTGGCCCATTTTGTAAAATCGGTTCCGCCTTCAGAAATAAAGGTTTTAACAGTTGAGGTTGGAAAAGAAACTGCGGTCGATATACTGAAAAATATCGGTATTGAAAAATCGATCGGACTTTTGAAATTTATCAAAGCCAGGAATCTGGCAAAGCTTCTGAAAGAAGTGGACGCACAGGATCTGATCCATTTGGTGAGTCATCTCGAACTGGCCGAATCAAAAAAATGGATCAAAAAAAGAGGACTTAGTGAGATCCACATACTGATAAAAGCATTCGGAGTAAAAAATCTTATCCAGCTTCTCAACAAACTGGGATTTGACAAGAGTCTTGATACAATTGAACTTCTTGGACTTGAAAAATTAATCGAAGTAGCTCAAACAATTTCTGGTATGAAATTGCCAAAATTAAAGTTTGTGAAGAAAAAACCAGTTCATCAAAAATAGATTATTATTCTCTTGAAAGAGGGAGATTTATTGTAAACGTTGAGCCAACTCCCGGTGTACTGTCGAGCAGTACAACCCCGCCGATTTTTTCGAGTAATGACTGGGTGATGGATAATCCAAGACCGGTTCCACCGATTTTCCGGTTTTCCGGTCCGGGTGCCCTGAAAAATCTTTCAAAAACAGCAATGTTGTATTTCGGATCAATTCCAATTCCCGTATCAGTAAATTTAATGATCGCAATGTTTGATCTGGTTTTTTCCTTTTCCAGGGTCACAGTGATGCTACCCTTTTTCGTATATTTCACGGCATTGATAAATAGATTTGTAAGAACCTGGGTAAATTCAAATTTAATTCCTTCGATTACAAGACTATGATCGAGATTCTGAATCACTTCAAGACCCTTATCTTCAGCCAGCTGCATGTTCGTCTGCAAAACTTCCTCAATCATTTGCGCCGGGCTGAATTTTTCAAGCTCGTCTGAAGCTACTGCGATTCCTCTTGATTCCAGTTTTAACAGGTTATCGATGAGAAGATTCAGACGTTTTATATTTTTCTCGATCACCCGCATCATATCTCTAAGTTCCGGATTGGCTTTGATTTCTTTTTTGGAAGCTACGAGCTGAAAATATCCCTGTATGTTTGTCATTGGTGAGCGTAATTCGTGGCTGATATTTGAAATAAATTCATGCTTGAGTCTTTCAGCCTCTTTCTTCTCTGAATTGTCGATGAACTGAATCTGGTATTTCCTTGTCGCACTTAGAATATGGCTGTTTATATTCAGATCAACACTCAGCATAACACGATCCTTCCGGACCATTTCATAGTCAGACAGATAGATGGCAAATTCGCTGCGGTCAAAACTGGAAGCAAGATCCGGAAGTTTATTTTCACCTGCAATCAGGTCATAAATTGTCATCTGGTTGATATCAGTCCGTGAAAACCCGGTGAAATGCCTGAATTTATTGTTCGAGTCAATGATCCTTCCGGAAACAACATCCACAATGACGAGAGCCTCAGTTGAATATTCAAAAAGATAACGGTATTTCTCCTCTGAAAACTGGAGGTCTACTGAACCCCGGTCAATTTTAATTTCCAGAATTGAATTGAGATTTTCAAGCCGGTTTATCTGGTATTGCAATAACTGGAAAACGTTGTAGAAATGATCCAGTGCATGATTCAAAATTTTTCTCGCCGGTGTATCGTAGGTAACTATATCACCGATCGTCAGCCTTGACTGGTATTTACCTTCCATGAAATCAAGAAGCAGTGAATCAACATCATTCAGAAATTTTCTATAGACTGCTCCCGGTCTTCTCCTGAATTCCGGATTTTTGTCTATCCTGCTTTCTGTTTTTAGTTTGATAGCAGATTGCCCAGTTCTGATTTCTTCTCCCTTTGAGGAATCTCTTTTTACTTGCGGCCATTCAGAAATAATCCTGAGGTTTATATTCCTGTCCGGATGAAATGAATCGCCTGACTGCACAATATCGAAAAGATCTTCGAACAATTTTGTATCCGGCAAATAATTGAAAACATTCGCCGTGGACGGGGAACCAAAGATGAAATTCTTGAGATCATTCAGTGAATAATCCGGATAATATTCAGCAAAATTTATTTCCCGTAAAAAACTGTTGATATCCTTTTCTGTCAGATCAGAAAGAAGATCC
>JAIOQL010000393.1 GCA_021413405.1 Leptospira sp. | reverse complement strand
GGCGTAGAGGGCAACCAGCTGAAATATAATGGGGACTCTTTTCACAACAGTAATGTGGATCTGAATCTACTTGGAACCGGACAACCATTTCCAAACGGCGGGCTGATGCAATTAAATCCGTCTATGGATTGGATAACTAATAAACCGATTAATAAAGTTGCTCCCTTTGCCCAGGCAACATCAGGAAAAATTATCGATAAGAAACTGGAATTTACACTCGGAGTGAGATACGATGAAACAAATATTCATTTCCGTGGAATAGATATGCCCTATGGCGGAATCCTTGGCTACCCTACTGCCGATATTACTGATTCAAATGGAAATCTTGTCTACAATGGAACAGTTCCGACTAAAAACCTCGGTCCACCATTCGTTACGAATGAAAAGAAAGTTTATAGGAAAACAAGCCCACGAGCAGGTGTAGTGTTCTTTGCTACAAGCGATCTGACATTTAAAGCAATGAGTGGAATTGCGTTCCGCGAACCGTCACCGGGAGAATTGTTCGGGGTGAACACTCTTGTCGGAGGTTCAAATAATCCGCGCAAACTCAGCCCGGAAGTAATCAGGACAAGTGAAATTGCAATGGATTATTTTATAAAAAAATATCTGAATCTCAGGGTGAACGGATTCCAGACCAGATTTGAAAATGTGATCGACTACAATGGAACGTCAAACGCGGTTTCAAATGTTTATAGTGTGGGAACACGCGGAATTGAATCAGAAATTCTTTTGTCATATAAGAATATCACAGGGTTCATAAATTATTCCCGTTTTCAAAGGTTCCTCGATAGTAACCTTGATTCTCTAATCTCCAAACATCCGAATGAAGTCACTATTTCACCGGCTAGTATTGCCAATGCCGGAACAACGGTTCATTGGGAAAAATTCATGTTCAGCACAAGCGTTCATTACCAGGGGGCAACTCACAGAAAAACGAGCGATCTTGGACCAATAGATCCTCTCACAGGGTATCTGATGCAAAATACATACAGTGACCCGAATTCATATCCGCAATACCGGCCTAAAGTAATTCCTGCCTGGACAAGTGTGAACCTGAGAACTATGTATAAATTTTCAGAAAACTTTCAGATTGGTATTTATTTTACAAATATATTCAATACAACCCAGCTCCTCGTTCAAAGATCGGATTATCCATTTGATTATATCAGGGAAGGAAGAAGAGTCATGTTTGAATTCATTGGAAATTTCTAAGAATAGTCGGCAGGGATTTTTACTTCGATTGAACCTGAATATTGCAGAACCGGCATTTTTTTTCCGCCTATATCCAGAAAATAATTTCCGTTTTCCTCGAGAATAAATTTGGAAATAAAATTCAGGAAGTCCTTGCTTAGCCTGTATTTCAGGAATTTCTGTCCGGTCTTCATCGCAAAAAGCCGGTCATGCGAATCCAGATAAAATACAGCATCTGAAAGTGGAATGAGTTTGTCATCATCCGATTTCAGAAAAGTCACTCCATCTTCAGTAATGTAATTTCTGATCTGCAATGGAAACCCTTTGCAATGAACATAGCCGTTCTCAGAAAGTTTTCCATATTTGTTATCTATGAATATTCCGGATGCGTCTTCCTGCATATTATCCTTGAAATAATCCAAAACCTTTTGCTGTGTTATTGTGCTACCGCGAAACCACCACTGATCATCTTCTTCGATGACTATTTCGCTGTTAAATTTTCGGGGTGAGCCGGTTTCCATACATTATCTCTTATACCTGAAACCATAACCCGAAACTTTTCCCATTTCTCTTGCAGCGGGATAGAATGCAACGGGAACCCCCTGGCTATTTTCTGTCCTGATGAGGATCGGATCAACTTCCATAACCTTACCGTTTGCTATCCAGATCCCATCCAATTTCAGTCTGAAAAGCTCCTTCTTCAGTTCCGCAGAATATTTTTCCGATGTGAGGCTTCCTTCAAAATTCCTGATTACAACATTTCCGAGAATCCGGAAGGGTTTTTTGGGCCGATCAATAAAAATCTCAACTTCCTTCCAGTTACTTTTGGAATATCCGGAATATTCCTCTGTATAATCATAATCGGGAAGGAATTCAACTGTGGAACACCGGATTAGCATAACAAACGGAAGAAATAGCAATAAAACTCTGACGGACACTGTAAAACTCTTTATTTTGGGATTCGTTTGTAAATCCAAAAAAAAACCGTCTCACTCCACAAAGGCTTATAAAAAGTAAAATATGCTTTCATTTTAATAATCTTTAAAAAACAGTTATAAAACCAAATCATGGAAGATACAGAAGTAGAGAAGAAAAGCAGGGAAAACATTCTCAAAATCGGTTTCTGCACCCTGGACGAGATAGAAGAAAAGGTAAAATCATTCCGGATCATGAACCAGAATGCAGCAAAAAAACGCTACCTCATCATCCGGGAAGATCTGATAGATCCCGGATCCCCAAACAAAGTTATTCTTCCAAAAGCAGCAGAAATCGATATATCCGCAGCAAAACTTCTGAGAAGACATTTCAAAGGAGACAGGACTTTCAAGACATTCCAGCCCGACGAAGGGATAGTTATTATCTCTGATATGGCTTCCATGGAAGGAGTATCCCTGACAATGGACATCGTTACCCAGATTATGAACCTTGGTGGAGGAGCATATGAGGGTTTTATCGATCGGGTGGACAGTTTCACCGATTTCATCAATCACATGAAAAAATCATTATTCCCGAAACTGATCATTGTCGGCTACATCCCAAAAGAAAGAATTCAGAATGAAATCATCAATTTTGTCAGAACCAAAAAAATTGACAGCTATGTCAGGGCATTGGAAGTAACTCACTCAACCCTTAAACCAATGGGCTATTTTCCCAAGATCAAACAGGTCCCGATTACCCAGGAAGACCCGAAAAGCTGGGGCAGATTCGTAGTGGATATAGTCAGGGAATACACAAAGCCCTACCTGGTCGAAGATGTATGATTTTTTTCTGATTGAAAAATTCAAAATCCTTCTTAAGTTCTACATACATGCACTATTCTATTAATTTTCTGAGGAAAACCTGTTAATGGCTGAATTTGACAAGACCAAAAAAGCAATCGGTGTCGGCGGAATGGACGATAAATCGCGTGCTGATATGTTCAAAAAATTCCAGACAGCTGGTGGTCAGGTTGTAAAAGAAAAGACTGCGGCTGAAAAAGCAGCCGCTGCCTCTTCAAGGCCTGCTCCAACTGTCCGCCAGGGCACTCCAACGTCACGGGGTGGAAGTTCCGGGTCAGGATCCGGCACAGGAGGACGCAGTTCTGAAAAAGAAAAGACGGCAGCTTCGGAAATAAAATTAAATCCGAAGGAATTGCAGAGACAACAGGAAGACGAAATGGGCAATTTCCTGAATAAACTCATCATGAAATTCAAATGCTGGTCTGCGAGGGTAACTTCTTTCGGTTCGAGTGATATTCTGCCTGCATTCATGTCTGAATTCAATCTCGAAGGGAAACGCGCACTCATGGAATTCAATATGGTTGGAAACGATCTGTTCGGAAATCCTGAAACAGGAGGAAAGATTACAAAAGAACTCGACAAAATTTCACCTTTGTATGTGGAACTCCTTGCAAGAGGACACAAGATTTATGACGGACGTGAAATCGTAGAGTTTCTGGAATCTTACATTGCATCACCTGATCTGCCGGTATCAATCCACAAAGTTGCAGGACCGGGTTATTCGATTTTTAAAAAATTATACTATCTTTATCCTTTCATGTCAACATACAGAAAAGCGGTTAACGCCGGATATGATGCACTTCAGAGAATTGAAGGAAAACCTGCACTCATTTATGCAACAAAGAAAAAGAAAATCAATTCAGAAATCAATGTTCTTTTCGGAACAATTTTTGACAAACTCTACCTCATCGTTTGCAGAAAAGAAGAAAAAAATATTCCCCTTCTTTCTTCCACTATGGAGAACATACTCGGAATAATTCCGGAGGATAAACCTGGCATCAGAAAATCCGGTGAAGATATTCCTGTCAGCGCAGGCGGGGTTGTTGAAGAAGAAGCAAGTGATGAGAAGACAGAAGAAAAGAAAGAGGAAGAGTCTGAAAGCAAGGAATTCAACTATGGAATGCGCCTGATGAAGATGTATACCATCGAAAAAATCAGGAGAAAGCATGATCCTAAAAATGAAATGATGGATCTCGCAGACAATGATAAGGCACTCCTCTCCTACGTATATTTTAAGGAATTTTTATAGATTGATCTCAAGGCTTCACATGTAAATGGAGCAAAAGTAGATCACAGATTAAAACTTCAGGACATTTATGAGATGGATCGTCCCTGCGAAGAGCAATTTAAAATCTACAAAGATGTTGTCCGCGAATTGGCAAAACACAAACAAAATCCCGGATCAAATTATATACAGGCTTCGAAAAAAACAACCGAACTGGAACAAAAAAGAAGTCAACAGGCCAGGAATTCAAGAAACGTTATAAAAGAATTCATGGAAAAAACCAGGGATGGTCTGGCTATACTCATTTCAGATATGAAATCCAAAAAAGAAATTGTCGGGAACATGGACGAAATCATGACTTTCGACTCCCTGGAAGTAAAAAAGAGAATGAATAAAAAGCCAATAAAGCAATGCATAATGGAAGCCTATTGCTATTCTCTCGCATTTGCCGACAGGCTCACAGATGGGGATCTTTTCGGAGGGATTGTAGATATGTCCCCGGAAGAAATGCAGTCTTCGTTTGGGATTGAAATGCCAAACCCTGAAGATCAGCCTAAGGATGATAGCGGTGTCAACGTACCCGAGGGGCCTGGACTTGATACTCTTTCGGCTGAACCTGAAGAAAATTCCGGCGAACTGAATATTTAACCGGAACCGCCTCTAATGCCATCCAGTAAAGTAACACTTTTTCAAAAGAATATCAATTCTGAAATTTCTAAGGATCAGAAACAGAAGCTCCTTTCTCAAAAGTCAGATTTTCTGATCTTACCGGAATACTTCCCGTTCCTGGAACCGGGTGACTCTATCCGGAATTCGATATCCAAATCAAAAGAAAATCTGGACCGGATTCTCGAAATATCTGAATACTATAAGGGTGTAATTATCGGGGGAAGTATTTTCAGGGAAGAGAATGGAAAAATTTTCAATTCCTGTCCAATTGTCCAGAATGTGACACTCATTGACTGGTACGACAAAAGAATTCCCGGGCCAAACGAAAAAGAAATCCAAAACGGCGACAGCAGTGGAATTTATATTATGAACAGCATTCGATTTGGAATCTTGTGCGGAAATGAATCCGCAGATGAAAAAATACTTCAGAATTTTTCAGATGAGAAAATCCAGGTCCTTTTTCACCTCTTCGCTGATACAGACAGCTCAACAAAAGAATCCTACGATAAATATCTCGATCATTATCTCAAACTTTCGAAACAGTATTCTTTTCATATTCTCCACGTTTGCGGAACAGGTAATATATTCGGAAAGAATATGGAAGGAAGAAGTCTCTATGCTTCTCCTTCAGGAATTAACTGGAAAGTTGGAATGTCGGAAAACAATTCGGAAGTAATTAAAACTGTAAGCATTGTCTGGAACACTGCTGTCTTTCATTGAACACCCGGCTTCAATATTTCGTGAAGAGTATAGACACCTGTTTTCCCTTTGATACTTGCCTTAAATTTCCTGCCAAAATTGTAGGGTTGATCTTTCACTCTTTCATACGCTTCTTCTGAAATAAGAAAGTCAGTTTTTGCGTCTTTTGTCCTGGATTCAATTCTCGATGCAAGATTTACTGTGTCGCCTAACGCAGTAAACTGCATCTTAAGGTGAAATCCCATTTCACCAACAATAACAGGCCCATAGTGGAGTCCAATTCCGATCCTGAATTCATGATTGAAATGATTCTTGATATACTGATTTACTTCCTCCAGGGCTTTCAGTATCCCGAGACCGGCATTGATTCCATCTTCTACCGGATCTGTTTTCCGGTTCTGGTCGAGACCGAACAAAACCATAATCCCGTCGCCCATATACTTATCGATAAAGCCGCAATTCTCATCTATCGGCTTTCCGATTGCATTGAAATATCTGTTGAGCATGTGGACTACGTCATAGGGAAGATTTGATTCAGTAAAAGGAGTGAAAGAACGGATATCTGAAAACAGGACAGCAAGCTGGAGTTCTTTCCCTGGAGATGCTTTAAATTTCACTCCTTCGCTCATTGCTTCATTGATGTCTTCCTCATCCAGAACCAGCCTGCGCAGCTTTATGTTTCCAACTGCATGAGTCTGGCAGGCAAGCCTCACTTCATCCGTAAACGATTTCTTTTTTGCCAGAATCACCTCTGCCTGATTTCTCGGGAGACAGTTCTCCATGCCCTCAAGGATAATGACTCTGCAAGTCGAGCACCTTGCGTTTCCGCCACATTCAAAGGTATGTTCAATACCGGCATCAAGTGCGTTTTCCAGGATAGTATACGAAGAATCACCGTTTACAATTTTATCTCCGGCAAAATCCAAAATAATCGGAATCTTCTTCCCGGGTTTTGGTGCCACATCCGGTTCGGTAACGGAAGTCGATTCTTCTGACCCGATAAACCGGCTCAGATATTGGTCCTTATCTTTCGAAGCCGGCCTGCTTTCGCGCAAAAAACCTGTGTCAGTACCCGGTTCTACCAAAGGCCTGGCACCACGGATTGCCGCCTTCCAGATTGCAAAGCCAATCAGAAGCAAAACTGTTCCAATGACAAAATAAAAAGCTAAGTACATAAATTCCTTCCCTTCATCCAGTAATGGCCCGGTAGCAATGTGAAACACAGCAAAGAAAAAAGCAAAATAAACCGCAAGGTGAATGTATTTCCATTTATCTCCGAGTCTTGCACTAAAATAATTATTGGATGTAGTCGCAAGAACAGCCAGTATTGAGACCGCAACTTCTCCAAAAATTTCGAAAGGTATATTGTTCAGAGAAAACCCGAAATAAGTAGTATAAATCGCAAGAATATTCCCTTCTGCGATCATGAATGTGGAAAAAATTCCGTGAAACGCCGCGATAAAAAATGTAAAGACACCAAGATGCCTACGGTGTAAAACCAGGCTTTTCCATTCTGGTATCAGGTAGGCAAGCGGACCCAATGAGAGTGCAACGCTAAGAAGAAAGAATGCATAAAAACCGGTTGAGGACATAAGAAATCCTTCGATTCTCTGTCCGCGATAGAAAATCAAAGAATAGATCAGGAAATACAGGATGGAAAATCCGGATAATAACAGATCAAATTTTCTTTTCGAAATTGGTTTTAGAAACATATTAATTATTTAACAGGAATTATTTCCCGGATCTCGATCATCACGAGATTAGCATCCCTGATCAGAGTTCCCTTGACATCAACGGGCTGTCCTATAAAGGGAATTACCATTTCGTTTGCCCCTTTTTTTCCCTGGTCGGAAAGAAGATAATACCGGTAGCCTTGACCACCCCTATCCCGGACTTTCAGAAGAGGAGGCATTCCATTTTTAATACACCGGATTGAACAAATTTTATGCGATTTGCCATCTCCCGGAGACATTGCGCCTAACGCACATTTTGAATCTACAATTTCACCGCGGATTATTACTTCACTTGAATCATCCCAGGAAGGGGCAAGGAAGAGGAAGGCAGAAAGAATAAGAAAGAAATATTTAATAAGCATTTTACTCATCTCTCCTGAATTTGTTTTTATAGAGAATTTTTCCGTCAAACTGTCTGACTATGTAGAGATAACCGTTGCTGAACCGGCTCAACTCTTCCGGTTCAAACGGACCAAACCGGACAACGGTTCCTTTAACCGGAATTGTCAGAAAATTTCCGACAAAAAGAGCAGGAATATCTGAGACAGGAAAGATATCTTCTTTTTTAAAACTTCGTTTTGTAAGTATCAGTGAAGAATCATAGAATTCTTTATCCGGAGGAGATTCTATCCATTCTGTAATCACAAAGTCGGATCCATCAAGGTGTGAAAAATGAACTTTCAGAAATAGTTTTGAATTTTGCCGGAATGGAGAGGAATATACGAGTGATTGTTTTGACAAAAGTAAATTAACATCAGGCAGATCAGTCTTTCCCGTTTCTTCAATTATTCTGTATCTGGTATCCGTTTCGCGTTCCAGGAATTTTTCTCTGTTCCCTGAACGGAAATAATGCAGTAATGGCAATAGAATGCAAATAGAACCGATCAATGATAGTCCAAAGATTTTTTGCAGCTGATAGACTCTGTCCATACATCAAATAATCTGGTGATCTTTTAACGATTTATATAAAATCCCAATACTGACTTTCATAATAGAAAGGACAGGGACAGCGAAAAGCATACCAAGCAGACCAAATATTTCTCCGCCGACAACAACTCCCCCTATCATAATCAGCGGATGAAGAGAAACCGATTTTGCGATGATGGCAGGTTGAACGAGAATGTTGTCAACCAGCTGTCCAACAGCAATTACTCCAAGAACACCAAGAAGCCCGGTATTCGGATTATTATCTACAATTGTAAATACAAGTGGAGGAACTGCTCCGAGGATCGGTCCGACATAGGGAATAGAATTTGCAATCCCGACAAAAAGCCCGAACACCAGAAAATGATCGAGACCGATAAAATAGAATCCAGTGGAAACAATCGCTGCCATTATCAGACCCTGGATGACAAGGCTTTTCAGATAACTGGTTATCTGCTCATTGATTTTATGAGTTATCATAAGAGTCATTTCGAAAAATCGGTTCGGAACTATTGTAATCATTTCTTTATAAATTCTGTCACCTTCCAGTAACAGGAAAAAAGTTATAATCGGTGTTATGATCAGATAAGTAACCAATGTGGGAACAAATTCTGCCAGACTTTTTATGAAACCCTTAATATATTCTACCGATTTTGTCAGGATCTGATCAGGCTTAATGATCTCATCCCACTTGGAATCAAGATCATTTATCCGGAAACTGATACTCAGTTTCATAAATTTAAATTTACCCTGGTCTCCCTGGTTCAGCCAGTCTGAAAAGAGCGGAGAGCTTTCCTGGTAGAGAGGCGCAATCAGTTCATAGATAAGAAAAAATAAAGAGGTTCCGAGAACGCTGAAAATGAAAATGATCGATACCAGACGCGAAATTCCAATGCTTTCAAAATTATCAACGATCCTGTTGAAAACATAGAAAGTGATCATCGAAAATAAAATTGGAATTACAAGGGCTTTGACGCCGAGAACAGCAATGACAATGGCACTGATTACAAGAAAGTAAAATGCATATTTCAGGAGATAGACTGAAATATTCTGCCGGCGGTGACTCATATTACCGGACACTCTTTGCTTTTCCTTTGAAGTATGCTTTTTCGAGAACCGAATTGGTTTTTCCAAGTCTTTGAGCGATGATTGTGGAAATACTCATTATGATGTCTATTCCAGCTTTCGGTTTTCTTTCAATCAGCGTTTTCAGATCCGGCTGGAAAAATCCCAGTAAAACACTATCTTCGACTGCGGTGGCAGTTGCGGTTCTCGGATCCTCAGTGAACAGTGAGAGTTCACCAAAAAAAGCTCCCTTCGTCAGCTCGGCAAGTTGCATTGTCACTCCCTCCCGCGCAGAAGAGATTGCTACTTTGCCTTCCATAATCAGATACAGTCCGGCACCGGCTTCGCCCTGACGGAAAACAGTTTCCCCTTCTGAAAAACTTCTGGGATGAACAAGTCCCGCAATTTCTTTTAATGCCCGTTTATTCAGATTTGCAAATAATGCAGTATCCGCAAGAAACAAGGATATTTCCTGCTCCGGGGTGAGTTTCTTCCTGAGTATCTCTTTCCAAATTGGTAGATCCATTGTTTTTAATATCGGAAATACCTGTCATAAAAATTTAATTATTATACTTGCTCTTTATTCAAGAGCAGTCTTTTTAGTTAAGTTTCTGAGGATTAGATTATGAGTAAAACCACAAAAATCGTGCTCGCTTTGGCTGTATCATTCATTTTGATCCTGGCTGTTTATGCTATCTGCACACCCGAAAAAAAGAATGCTTCTAAAATCGGAGAAAAAGATTTTATGACGCAAAAAAAAGACCCGACCACTGTTCCGTTAGGCGAAACCGGGTTTGAAACCGTTGGTGAAGATGCTGCAGATCAGCTGGAATATTACAAAAAGTGGTCTCAATACCCACCTTATTCGCGACCACTCTATTCCGGTCAGGTAGACCTGTTGGATCCCTACAACCTGGTGCAAGCGCCGGTCAGTGTAGTTGCAACTCCTGCCTCCGGATG
>JAIOQL010000389.1 GCA_021413405.1 Leptospira sp. | reverse complement strand
AGAGCATTCCCGGATGCACTGGGGTTTGATTCTTTCATTGCCGCAGGAATTGATGTAGAGTTTCCATCCCATGGTAAATCATTAACCTTGGCGGAATCTTCCTGGATTTTCTCTTCTTCGCTACACTGGCTAAATTGAAGGATAAAAATAAAATAAATTAAAAAAAAGATTTTACTGTGTACACCTGATTGTTTCAAACTTCACCTCGTGGCAGTTACTTCATTCAATCAAGTTAATATTTATGAATTAAACACAAGACTTTTTTGCAGAAAGGAAGGGGTGACCCTCGGCACATTCCCTGAATCATTTTTTAAATCCCCGGAAGTTCAGGCAGCAGACTACGTCTGGCTAATGGGTGTCTGGAAGCCGAGTCCGGTTTCAGTTTCAATTTGCAAATCGCATGAAGGCCTCCTCTCCGAATTATGGAAAGCCCTTCCGGATCTAAAATAGCCGGATATCATCGGATCACCTTATTCAATATTGGATTATAAACCGAATGAAATGATCGCATCCGGGTTTGCTGAAATTCTTAATTTCCGGAAGAAGTTAAATTCAATAGGGAAAAAACTGATCCTCGATTTCGTTCCGAATCATATGTCTGCGGATTCTGTCCTGATTGACGGGAATCCGGATCTATTTTTAAAAAAAGAATCGGCAAAGCAAAGCCCAGATCATAATTTCTATTCTCACAAAAATGGGAACACCTATGCACATGGAAGGGACCCTTTTTTTGATGGCTGGACTGACACTATCCAATGGGATTTTTCAACCCCCGGCACTGTTCAAAAGCACAAGGAGATTCTTCGTGCGTTATGCGCGATTTGTGACGGTGTCCGTTGTGACATGGCAATGCTCCCCGAAGAGGATGTATTTTTCAGGACTCACGGCATGCGGGCCTTGCCATATTGGGTACCCCTGATAAAAGATATTAAATCTGTAAGTCCGGATTTTCTTTTTATCGCAGAGGTGTATTGGGGTATGGAATTTGAGCTTCAGAAGAAGGGTTTTGATTATACATACGATAAAGAATTGTATGACCGGCTGAAAACAAAAAATCCGGAGGGAATCAGCGGTCATTTAAAAGCAAATCTGAGTTTTCAGGAACATTCTCTGCGGTTCATCGAAAATCATGACGAAGACCGGGCTTTTCATACTTTTGGTCCGAATTCTATTTTCTATTTTTCTTTGTTATGTTTTTTGCCCGGGATGGTGCTTTTCCATGATGCACAGCCCGAGGGTGCAGGCATAAAATTACCCGTTCAGCTCGGAAGAAGGTTGCACGAGACCGTTCAAAAGAATATAAAAGAATTTTATTTACGTGCTTTCTCTCAAATGCAGAAACGGAAGAAGAAAAAATTGATTCTGGAGAGGTCCAATCTTTCGGCCTACGGGAATTATGATCTTTCAAATGTGATTTCCTTTTTGTTGTCAGATGTTGAGATGTCGTCTGACGCATCGTCAGAAATGAATTTTCAAACCGATTCATTTGAGCTTTTGATCTTTAACCCATATCCTCAATATATCACCGGGTGCTTCCGTTTTTCGGAGAAAATACTGACAAAAATGGAAACATCGGGAATTGTTGTTGTTTATTTTCATGATATTCCGTCGAATGAAACATATAAAAGAGAGCTGTTCAGTCTGAAAAAGGACGGGCTTTTCATTCAATTGGCCCCTGGTCAGGCGCATTGGTTTTCGCTTAAAAAGGGCTGATAATCTGCTCCCCGGCTCCAATCCGGAGTGATTTCGTCCTTTTTCGGTTTACACTCAAGTAATTAATGACAGAATGGCTATCGAACAACGGCCCGGCGTGAATCAGGATATAATGGAATTTTCAATAAAAGACAAGAACAATTATAAAGTCATTTCTTTGAACGGAGAACTTGATCTTTCTTCTACGCCCACACTAAAGAAAGAAATTTACAATCTCATAGATACCGGCTTCAAGTTCATCGTGATTGATATGATGAACCTGAAAGGCATGGATTCTTCCGGCATTGCCCTTCTTGCGAATGTCAAAAAAAAGCTCAAAGCTGAAGACGGAAATTTCGCCCTTTTGAACGTATCTCTTGAAATACTGACTCTACTCCGGTTTTCTTCACTTGATAAATTTTTCACTATCCTCGGATCAGAATCCGAGATCTGAACCTCTAAAACGAAATTCTTTTCAGCTGACTTTCGGAAATTTCCTTTTCCTCTCCGTTTCTTAATATTATAAATGAAGTCCCGGAATGTTTAAGGGCTCTGGCCCTCATTTCTTCCCCGGAGTTAAATTCCAGTTTTATCCGTTCTTCCTTCCGGGAATTTTCCGTTCCTCCGGTCAAAGAAATTTGCTTCAGCATTGAAACGGGGATGGAAATTTTCAGAAATTCAGAGTTGAGCCGGATTTTATTGTTTTCGATTTCTACGGATGAGCAGTGAAATTTTCTACCATCTTTAATCTCCAGC
>JAIOQL010000388.1 GCA_021413405.1 Leptospira sp. | reverse complement strand
CAAAAACGAATGTTTTTAAAAAGAAATTCCCGGAACGGTTTATTAATGTTGGTGTTGCAGAACAAAACCTGGTTGGTCATGCGGCAGGGATTTCCCTGTCCGGCCTCGTACCATTTGCTTCTTCTTTCGCAATGTTTTTGGCAGGGCGTGCGTGGGAGATTGTAAGGAACAGTGTTGCCTATCCTAATCTGAATGTTAAACTTGTTGCTTCCCATGGAGGAATAACCCTCGGTGAAGACGGAGCTTCCCACCAGATCATAGAAGATTTTGCGATAATGCGGGTTATCCCTGGAATGACAGTAATTTGTCCTTCCGATTATGCAGAAACAAAACAGGTCATTCACAAAATTGCTTCCTACAAAGGTCCTGTCTATGTGCGTGTTGGCCGTCCACCAATTCCAATTCTCGAAAGAAATGGATATAAATTTGAAATTGGGAAAGCAGAAGTCCGTCACACCGGTAAAGATGTATGTATCATCGCCTGCGGAATAATGGTTGGTGAAGCAGAAAAAGCCGTTGAGATTCTAAAGAAGAAAAAAATCAACGCAACTCTTTTGAATATGGCAACTATCAAGCCGCTTGACGAAAAGACTATATTGAAATATGCAAAACTATGCAAAACCGTCGTTACATGCGAAGAACACAATGTAATCGGCGGGCTTGGTTCTGCCGTGAGTGAACTGCTTTCTGAAAAATTTCCAGTCCCCGTTTTGAAATTAGGAATGAAAGATGAATTCGGTAAATCAGGAACTTGGCCCGAATTATTGGATTATTTCGGAATGCGATCCAGGAACATAGTCGATCTGGTAAAAAAAGCGGTGAAGCTCAAAAAGAAAAAATAGAAACGTACAGCCAGCCATGCAAGCGAATGCGTTACCCGATATTCTTGAAAAAACAGAAGAAAAGATAAAAGAACCAGGTGGTCCCTGGAAAGTTGTTCTTTGGGATGATGATTCTCATACATACGATTATGTAATAGAAATGCTTATGGAAGTCTGTTCAATGGATATAGAGACGGCTTTCCAGCATGCTGTGCAGGTTGATACCGAAAAAAAAACAATAGTTTTCACCGGAGAGCTGGAACACGCAGAGAACATTCATGACCGGATTCTGACTTATGGACCGGATCCAAGAATGGAGAAATCGAAAGGTTCAATGACTGCCACACTCGAAAATTAAGATTAGACGTCGCTCCCAAGAAACCAATCCTGAAAGTCCGACTGGAATTTGACCGGAATAAATTCAGTAAATTTATATTCTGCACATTTATTAATGAAAAACGGATCATTGCTGCAAAATTCTTTCATATCACTTAAAGAAAGTGCGCGAGCAAGCAAAATACCACCTTCCCGGGGGTTTCTCGGACCGGAAGCAAGAAGGATCTTCTTTTCATAACCCTTATCCAAAAATTCTCTATGCGAAGAAAGATATTTATCGATTTCCTCGATCGGTACTATATATTCGAGTGTTACAATAAAATGCTTCATTAGACGGACGTTTCCATTACCATTGTATTGAAAGTCCGATCCCTGGAAAATAACACAGTGGCAGAACGGACAATATATACCCTGACCAAAACGGTAATTTTTCGTCTATCCGGAATCAATTTTTCTTTATAGTATAGTCCCATTGTAAAAGTATTGAAAAAGCATGAAAATCAGAGTTTCAGATATTAGGGTCAAAAATAGAATCCGAAAACAGCCAGGGGATTTATCAGCCCTTAAGGAATCGATAAACCGTGTGGGCCTCCTCCACCCGATCATAATAGATCTGGATAACCGTCTGATCGCCGGGGAACGGAGACTGGAAGCGGTGCAGCAGCTCGGCTGGGAGCATGTCGAGGTGAAAATCGTTGATATCAGGAATAAGAAAGATAGGATTCTGATCGAAGCCGATGAAAACATTTCGAGACTTGATTTCACAAATGACGAGCTGATAAGAAGTCACGAACTAATCAAAAGATACTCCCGGTCCGGGATTTTCTGGAGATTCATAGCGTGGATACTGGATTTAATAGATAAATTGAGGGGAAAATAAAATGGAATCAAATGAAGAAATATTAAAGGCCATTTACCTATTCACGAATTTCACAAAAGATGAATTACATAATCTTGGATCCAAGGCAAAACATATAGTGTTAAATCCAAGAGACGTTCTATTCAGTGAAGGAAACGAAGCGTCTTCTTTCTACGTAGTGAGATATGGAACTCTCAAAATTCTGACGCATACAAGACAGGGCGATGATGTTGCACTAACAACCATTGGGGCGGGAGATTATTTCGGAGAATTACCATTCCTGTTCCATGAGAAAAGATCTGCGACTGTTGAAGCTATTGAAAAGACTGAACTTCTGGAATTT
>JAIOQL010000387.1 GCA_021413405.1 Leptospira sp. | reverse complement strand
CTTTTTATCTTTCTTTTACTTTTGGTCATCGAATCGGTGCGCCTCGAAGCTCCCATTTTTATATCGGATTCACTTAAAAAGACAAGGGAAGACAGGATTCAAAAGTATAATTCAATTTCTTCTGTGATAAAGGAAAATGGTTGCAGAAGTTACATCGGTCTCTATTGGGAGAGTTATGTTCTATTTCCATTTCTGCAGGATAGAATCCCGGTATCGGCCTCCGATGCGATCAGGAATCCGGTTCTTTTCGGGGAAGCGTTAGTTGCAAGACCTCTGTGCCTGGCTAAGGGCGGGAACCTTGAATATCTTCGCGGGAAGATTGATGTCTCCTCCTGCTCGCAAAGACAGGATTTAATTATCTGCCGATAATCATTTTACACTTGGATTTTCTGCTTCCACAGAATTCTAAATATATTCCTTTAAATACTCTTTATCCTTCAGATGTGATGGAAAAAGAATTGGAAATTGAACTCCGGTTTTTGTCCGATGTCTCCGGTATCTCCTCGAGGATCTCAAATATGTTTCGTATTCATCATCCTTGCGGAGCAGCAAAGCTTCCCAGAAAATAAAATGGCTGTCAACGAACTCCTGGCGTATGTCTTTATTTCGTGAAGTCAGCGGGCATCCGTGCAGAAATTCTTTCATGAACACCAGACCAACATGTTTTCCGCGTTTATCTATGTATGGTTCGAGAGGGAAGGTTCTGCAACTGATTGATCTGTTTTCGCGTTCGCAAAAGGCGACTCCTTTGCATTTGCAAAAAAGTGCAGAATCAGGTTCGGAATCCTTCTTCAGTTTTAAATCCGATTTTGATTCCGGTTCCCAAACGCTCCCGAGGTCAGACCTTGATTTTAAAAGTTCGTATTCCTCTTTATATAATATTGGAACCGCATTTTCGACTACACAGCAAAATGGAACACCATCGTTGGCGTCTTTGCATAAGCTTCCGCAATCATAATCTGTGAGTTCTTCATTCAGTAGAGAATGATAAAATGAAATTTCATCGCGGGTAAGATCAGATGAAATTTCGGGAGTTTTGTTCAAAATGTTTTCCGATTTTCAGAAAGTCAATGCAATACGTCCGGGAATCTGACAAGTGATTCTTATTCCAGTCTCATCAGTGGGAAATAAATTGTATCGCGAATCGACGGGCTGTTTGTAAAAAGCATTACAAGCCTGTCTATCCCGATCCCCAGCCCACCCGTTGGAGGCATTCCATATTCGAGAGCACGGA
>JAIOQL010000386.1 GCA_021413405.1 Leptospira sp. | reverse complement strand
TGCTGGCTTCTCAATTTCGATTTCATATTTTTTCGAACTTTTTTTTATGAACCACTTTTTTGAAATGATTTCAAGGAGAATTGGTCCCGGATTTGTTTCGGGATGAACCGGCAAAAAAGCAAATAGGTCTTTGCCGGACTTATTAAGCGGGTAATCCTCTGAATTCCAGATAATTTTCAAATGATCCGAATCTATTTTACCCTTTTCCCTCGGTGAAATTTTCAGAAAAATCAGTTCACCGGGAGCAAACCTTCTTGCTTTCAGAACAAAAGAAAATTCTTTTTCTTCTTTCGCGATTTCCTCCAAAGGCCCGGCGATATCGATCCTGAAATTCTTTTTTGCCTCGAGGGAAATTCCAGCAAGGAAACAAAGAATTAGAATTGATTTAAACCGCATAGCGGCGATTAAAACCGGGAACCTGCTTCGAGCAATGCTTCTTTCACTTCATCGTACAACTCAGGAGGGATCGCTATTCCCTTTTGTGTAGGTTTATATTCTCCATCTTTGTCAGTGTACCAGACACGCAGATTCAGAAAATTTTTCCCTTTGTATTCAGTGATTTCGATGCGAATGATCTCACCTTTGCCTTTATCAACATCTTTAATAATCCCAATTTCTGCCATATCAGTATGTCTCCACGAATAATTGTCCTCTCGATTTGAGGTGTTCTTCAAATTCCTTTGGGTCACCGGCATCATCCATGAGTTTTTGGATTTCCTGAATCACCCCTCTTTCCATTCCTTTCGGTCCACCACAGATATAAACCCGTCCATTTCCTGAAATAATCTGCTTCATAATTCCGCTTAGCTCACGAATTCTATGACCAATATACATCCGCCCCCCGTCAAAAGAATTTTTTTCTTCCCGGCTGATTGCAGTAATAAAATGAAAATTAGAATGTTTTTTCTGAAGTTCTTCGAATTCATTCTGAAGAACTATTTCATCGGAATAAGGAGCACCGTATATCAGGTACAAATTCCCGGTGAAATTTATCAGTTTATGTTCGAGTAGTTCAATGCTCATTCCGAAAAATGGAGCTATTCCAGTCCCTGTCGCACAGAAAGCAATATCAGCACTGAAATCTGATGCCGGAAGAAGAAAGTTTTTTCCCGAAGGACCAGTTAATAAAATTTCTTCGCCTTCCTTGAGACTGCACATGTAGTTGGAAGCAACGCCGCTAAACCTGATTTCTCCTGCCTCATCATAAACGTTGTCCCGCTTAATAATGAATTCAACCGAATCCTCTTTCATTCCAATTGAATGACTGGGAGAAGAAATAGAGTAGAGCCTGATACTGTGGCCGGTATTTTCAGATCCCTTTGCAACTTTTTCCGGATCTTCTCCCGGAGGAATAACACCCGCACTCTGACCAACCACGTATGGGAACTGGCCATGATCAATTTCAAGGATAATTCTGTGAATTGAAGCAAAACCTTCTTTTTTGGGCCGTTTTCCTTTTCCAGGATCCGGAGTTAACTGTATATTCTTTAATACTTTTGCTCTGTACGGATTTGATTTTTTAAATAAATTTATTTTTGGTTCCCTGATTTCTTTCATAATGTTTCCTGCGAAAATTACCCTTGGCCGCAATTGGGGAACGGGTCGTCCGGTGGGTTAAGAATCCAACCCACTTTAATTTGAATAGTTGTATCACTCATTTAATACAATTCTTTTTTAAAGTTCACTCACTTCGAATTTTTTAATCCTCCTGAACAACTCTGGCAGCTTTGGAAATAATGAATGTATTCTGTGCATTTCGATTGCAGGGAGAGCCGGAATTCCAAAATAAATCGTGTTCTCTTTGGAATCGAAGGTTAAGGCAGACATTCCTAAAAGCACGGAGCCTTTTTTCATGCGGAGATGTTCGGCGACAGCAGATTGTCCACCAATGATCACTCTGTCCTCGAGAATTACGGAACCGGCAAGAACCGTTGCCCCGGCTATGAATACGTAATTTCCAACCCTGCAATTGTGACCGATATGGACGTGGTCATCAAACTTTGTAAAATTACCTACAAGGGTGCTTTCAATTGCAGCCCTATCTACAGTGCAACAGGCACCCATTTCCACATCATTGCCAATGATTACATTTCCTATTTGCGGAATTTTATAGCGAACTCCCGCCTTATCATAAAATCCAAAACCATCTGCTCCAATTACAGTGTTTGCATGGATCAGATTGTTCTCGCCCAGAATGCAATTATAGCCAATAACAACCCCTGACATCAGCGTTGAATTTGAACCTATTTGTGCACCCTCTTCCAGAACAACGTTAGGATAAATTATACAATTATCTCCGACAATGGTATTTTCCATCAAAACAACATTGTGCATGATAGAAACGTTTTTTCCTACCTTCGCGGTCGGGTGGATGTATGCAGTAGGTGAAACTTCCTTCTTTGGAGTGCTCCGTTTTTCGAATATTGACAGGAGCGAGATGAATTTTAACCTTGCCTCTTCAGGTTCTGCGATAATTGCATTTTCAAAATGCTCACTAAGAGCTTCAATAGTAAGGGCAATTTGCACATCCCGTGCTTTTGTATATTTGTTAAAATGCTTTTTTGTTTCCACGAAATAAATATGCCCTGGAGAAGCGGGGGCAGGATGTTCAAGATCCTTTACTCCTTCTATTTCTTTAGCAGGATCACCTTTGAATTTTAGTCCAAGTTTTTCTGCAAGTTCCATGAGATTCATTGATTTTTCCTTTACTGCTTTTAGTCAGGCTCTATACTCTAATACGCATTTGCTCCGGTAAAACCCTTAAAGATACTCATTAATATGATTTTCAAATCAAGCCACAAAGACCAGTTATTAATATAATACAGGTCATATTTAACACGCATTTCCATTTTTTCAAAAGTGTCCGTTTCACCACGCCATCCGTTCACCTGGGCCCAACCTGTAATTCCGGGTTTTATCCGGTGACGGAGCATATATGTTTCAATTTTATCTTTAAATGCATCATTCAGAAATATCGGATGCGGTCTTGGTCCTACGATTGACATACTTCCTGCGATCACATTGAAGAATTGCGGAATCTCATCAAGACTCGTGCGCCTGAGAATGGCGCCTAACGCAGTGACTCTCGGGTCATTTTTGGTTGCCTGCGCCTGTATGCCTTCCGGTTCCTTATGAACACTCATGGTTCTGAATTTCCAGACTGTAATTTTTTCCCCATTCAGTCCATCGCGAACCTGTTTAAAAATGACAGGACCTTCTGAGGTAAGTTTAATGAGAATTGAAATCGAAAGAAGCAAAGGACTGATCAGAATCAGAATGATTATTGCAAGAATTTTATCTTCCAGCCATTTCAGGTAGAAGTTCATTCCACTAAACGGGGAATCAGAAAGGCATATGATCGGCAGTCCCGCAATTTCACGCATCCCATGATTGATCAGTTGGAAAGAAGTGATATCCGGGACCCAGTGAATATCTACGCTGAACCTGCTAAGCTTTCTCATGATATCTTCAATTTTATGGGTTTTCTGGATCGGCAAAGTGATATATATAATATCTATGTTGTTTTCTTTGATGATCCGGTTCATTGAATCGATATCTCCAAGGAGTTGAAGTTCCGACTTGTTTTTTTTATTTTTCGGGCCTTTGATTTTCCTTTCTTCGACATATCCTTTGAGCTCAATCCCCAACCATGGTGTTGATTTCACACGGTGCGCAAATTCTCTCGCAAGATTCCCTTCACCGACGAGCAACCCGATACGAAGATTCCGGCCTTTTATCCGG
>JAIOQL010000430.1 GCA_021413405.1 Leptospira sp. | reverse complement strand
GGAGAATTTATTGCGTTTTGTCCGTTTTCGCAGATTGATACCGATCTAAAGGGAAAAACGCTGACAGGTTCGAAAATCCGGTTTATGATCAGCGATATCACTCGCGAAAAAAATTCGAGGATCATTCTTTCACAGAAAAAGATCTCAGATAAAGAAAAGGAACTTAAAAAGGAAATTCTCAAAACGGAACTCCAGGTTGGTCAATTCGTGACCTGTAAAATCAAATCTCTCCATAAATTCGGGATCATTGTAGACATGGGAGGGGTCGATGCCCTCGTTCCGGCGAGTGAAGCCTCTCATAAAAAAAATTCGGAACTTGAAAAAGAATTTAGTATCGGGCAAACTCTCAGAGCGAAGGTGCTTTCGATCGACTGGAAGGAAAACAGGATCAGTCTTTCGATAAAAGATTTTCTTGTTGATCCGTGGTCAAATTCGGTTAACTTCAAAGAAGGCGACATTATTACTGGCACTGTTGAATCTATAAAACAGTTTGGGATATTTGTAAAATTGAATGAAAATTTTTCTGGTCTTGTTCCAAACAAAGAAACCGGGCTTTCACAAAAAACTCCGGTGAGCAATCATTTCAAACCAGGGGATTCTGTTGAAGTTTTTGTTACAGAAGTCAATCCGTCGAAGAGACAGATCGCACTTTCTGTTCAAAAAGCAAAAGACGCAAGAGAAAGAATGGATTATTCGAAATATCTTCAGGATACGGATACAAAAAGTGTTTCAAGTTTTGGATTACTCCTTAAAAAATCCCTTTCGAAAAAATAAGAATGAATGTAGTTTTGTTTAAGCCGGAAATTCCTCCGAATACCGGCAATATTTCCCGCCTTTGTGTTTGCACGGATGCGTCACTGCACATCGTTGGCAAACCGTCTTTTGATCTTTCTGAGAAAGCAGTCCGGAGGGCGGGGCTTGACTATTGGGATCATCTCCGTCTGAAATTATACGAAGATTGGGAGGAATTCAAAAGAAGTGTCGCCGATCCCGAAAGAATTTTTCTTGTAACAAAATTTGGCGAAACCATCTATTCAGAAGCAAAATTTATCCAGGATGATTTTCTTTTATTTGGAAATGAGACGTCAGGTGTGCCAGAACCTGTCTATAGCCAGTTTCCTGCCACTAGAAAACTCAAAATCCCAATGAAGGCAATTTCGAGAAGTATAAACCTCAGCAACTCTGTAGCCATTGTTTTGTATGAAGCCCTCCGGCAGACGGAACATTGGTGATAATAGTGGAAATTCTCTTTACATCGAGAAAATGGCTAACTAAATAGGTATTTTATGGCATTCAAGCTGTCTCAGTCCGAACTGGAAAAGGAATTAAATTCCATAATCGCAACAGGTGTACTGGGCAATGGAAAAGATTTTTTTAGCTGGGTCTCTATATTCTAGCGGATAAGTCACCGCTTGAAAAGAAATTAATCAATTCCGACAGCTATTCGATGCTTGGAGCCGGAACATTTTCTCCGCTTCAATTTGTGAGAAGCCGCCTGGAATATTTCCTGAAAAGAAATGGAGTTTCTGAAGAGCAAATCCTGGATATTTCTATCGGAACCACGGAAGCAGTCGAGAACACTGTCAAGTATGGCGACGGGGATCTCGTTGAAGTAAAGTATTCGCTCGATAAGTCGAAAGTTTTCCGGATCAGTATTCTAAACCAGGTGGGAGAAATGAATCTGCAGAGTGATATTGAACGTGGAAAATTTTCTTCTACTGCTACGCTGATGAGAGGGATGATGGTTATGCAGAAACTTTTCGATACCATGGATCTCGATATCATCGATGAAAAAAAACAGGCTCTGTTTACCGCTGAAAAAAAACTTCCTTAACTGAAATTGTCATCAGAATTCAAAATTGTTTCTCCTTATAAACCTGCCGGGGATCAGATTGCTGCAATTGAAAAGATCGCCTCTGCTTTTGAATCCAAAAAAAAGAATGTAACTCTTGTTGGTGTTACAGGTTCCGGGAAAACTTTTACCATGGCGCAAGTTATTGCCCGTTTAAAAAAACCAACCCTTGTTTTATCGCATAACAAAACCCTGGCGGCACAGCTCTACCGGGAATTCAAAGATTTTTTTCCAGAAAATGCAGTTGAATATTTCGTTTCCTATTATGACTATTACCAGCCGGAAGCTTATGTTCCAACCTCCGACACATATATCGAAAAAGACAGTTCCATCAATGAAGAGATAGATAAGTTGAGACTTCGTGCTACATCTTCTTTATTGGAGAGGGAGGATGTGGTCATTGTCAGTTCAGTTTCGTGTATATACGGTCTGGGTTCTCCAGAGGAATATTCGAGATCATTGCTCATTCTCAAAAAAGGCGAGATTATTGACCGTAACGAGGTGATCAAAAAGCTTTTACATATCCGGTACAACCGCAACGATACGGATTTTTCCAGGGGGAATTTCCGGGTCCGTGGAGATTCGATTGAACTGATGCCAGCCTACCATGAAGAAGGAATCCGTATTGAATTCTTTGGGGACGAGGTAGAAAAAATTACACGCTTTCAGGCCATTGATGGCAAGACTACGGCCAATCTGGACAAATGCGCCATTTACCCCGCAAAGCACTTTATAACGACAAATCCGATGGTAGGAGAGGCGATAGCCCGCATTAAACAGGAAATGTCCGAAAGAGTCAGCTTTTTTAAGAATGCGAATAAGCCTCTGGAAGCGGAAAGAATTGAATCGCGGACAAACTACGACATGGAGATGCTTTCGGAACTCGGGTATTGCAACGGAATTGAAAATTATTCGAGACATCTGACTGGAAGGCAGGCTGGTGAAAGGCCGGCCTGTCTATTGGATTATTTCCAGGGAGACTTTCTGATGATCATAGATGAATCCCATGTTACGATCCCGCAAATTGGAGGAATGTTTGCAGGGGACAAGGCACGGAAAACTACTCTGGTTGATTTCGGTTTCAGGCTTCCCAGTGCACTCGACAACCGGCCGTTAAATTTTGCGGAATTCGAAAGTCTCACAAAAGAAACTCTTTATGTTTCGGCTACTCCCGCTGAATTCGAACTGAATAAAAGTGAAGAGACTGTGGAGCAGATAATCCGTCCGACAGGACTCCTTGATCCAATCATAGAAGTGCGGCCAATCAGGAACCAGATCGAGGATCTCCTCGTTGAAATCAATTTGCGCAAAGAAAAAGACGAAAGGGTTCTCATCACTACGCTTACAAAGAAAATGTCTGAAGACCTGACGGATTATTATCGCGATATCGGTGTGAAGGTTGCCTATCTGCATTCAGAAGTGGAGACTATTGAAAGGGTAGAGATTATCCGGGATCTAAGGAAAGGAATTTATGATTGTCTTGTGGGCATAAATCTTCTGAGGGAAGGTCTTGATATACCGGAAGTCTCGCTCGTTGCTATTCTGGACGCAGATAAAGAAGGTTTTTTAAGAAACTACAAATCTCTTGTTCAAACGATTGGGAGGGCTGCAAGGAATGTGAATGGGCGTGCGATCCTGTTTGCAGATAGAACTACACCTTCCATGCAAAGTGCGATTGATGAAACCAAAAGGCGTAGAAAAATTCAGGAAGAACATAACAGGAAATTTGGAATTGTTCCTGAATCGATAAAAAAAGAAATCAATGATATGCTTCAACGGGAAGTTGGAGTGGAAACGGAAGAGGGAATTCTTCTCTCTGAAATAGAGAAAGATTTCAATCCGAAAAAATTTAAGACTCCGGAGCTTTTGAAGGCAAAACTAAAAGAAGAAATGCTGAAGGCAGCGAGAGACCTGAATTTCGAAA
>JAIOQL010000429.1 GCA_021413405.1 Leptospira sp. | reverse complement strand
ATATAAATCTTTTCTTCATCCGGAGATTTTAACTCTTCCGCAAAACGTTTTGCTTCTTTTCCCGGATCATGCCTGGAATGGAAATAAATACCATCAATTGAGATGGTTGATTTCCCTGATTTTGCTTTCTGAATAATTCCAATGTCGGGTGCAGATAAAATTCGGTCTTTATTTTGCGGGCCCAAATATTCGAGGTTTTGAGATAGAAACGAATTCAAGGAAAATAACCGGGATCAGTGGGAATACAGCATACCATGTGAACAATTGCAATATAATTAAGGTTTTCTTTGACACAATACTATTTTTTTCCAGGAGGCTTTTCTAATTTACATCAATCTAAATTCAGGCCGAATGTATTATTGAGAATGCCACAGAATGAAAATATTGCTGGAAGCATATGAAGACGGGATTGGTAAAATCGCAAAATCCGTTCAGGGTTTGTTCAAAGAGCATCTGGATGCCAGGATTGGTCCTGGAAAATGGACTATCCGGCAGGTCGCTGTTCATTTGCTCGATTCCGATCTGGAAATATCTTACCGGATTAAAAGCGTGTTAGCGCAGGACATTCCTCTTCTTTTTTATTATGATGAAACAAAATGGGCAGAAAAGTTATTTTATGAAGTTCAAAATCTTGAACTTGTTACATCTCTTTTTGATCTGAATAGAAGAATCACGGCGGATATATTGAAAAGAATTAAAGAGGAAGATTTTGAGAGAAAAGGTGTTCATACTGTACGGGGACTGGTAAGTGTCAGGGGCCTGGTAATGGACGCGGTGAATCACCTCGGTCATCATCTGAAATTCATCGAAGGGAAGCGTAAATCTCTTGGAAAAGAAAACATATCTATTTGAACTTGCGACACGTCACTATGAGCTCGATAGTTTCTATCATATAAATAATACGAATTATTTTCGTTATATAGAGGAAGCAAGAGTGCAGATGATGGGGGAACAGAAATTTCCTGTCGATTTGGTTCGTTCTTCGAACACTATGACGTTGCTCACCAGGCTTGATGGATTTTTTCGGAGCCAGGTCCGGCATCCGGAAACTCTGGTTATCGAAAGCAGGCAAAGGGAAGTCAGAAAAGTAAGAGGAGTTTTGCGACAGGTAATTCGGAGGAAATCCGATTCGACTGTATGTTTCGAAGCGGATGCACACTGGGCTTATGTAAACGGACCTGGTGGTTCAAAGTCGGATGCAGTAAAATTTGCATCTATCTTCGGCGCAATGGCGGATAACGCAATTGAACCGTTTAGCGAAATATCTTTTCCGGAGCGAACGCGAATTATTGATAAGGCGAACAACAATAAAATTGTAAAAGTAAATATAGAAGTCCGGCCCTATGAGCTGGACGCTTACCAGCATGTAAACAACGCCGTTTATTCCAATTATTTTGAATTCGGGAGATGGAAACTCTTTGAGTTTACTGATTCTCTCAGGAAGAGACTGAAAGACCTGGGATTAAATATTATCCTCTATCGGAGTACGATTGAGTTCATTAAACCTTCTCTTGTCTTCGAGAAGCTGACCTTGCGAAATATGTACGTCGAAATATCAGCTGCAAAAATAATCACCTATCATGAACTCTCCGGGAAAAGGAACGAATTAAAATCCAGGGTAAGAGCGGAGGTTTGTGTAATTAATTCTTTCGGAAAACCTGTGAGAATTCCTGCGGAAATTCTGGAATCTTTACGTCCGTATATTATTTCATAATCAAAGCCGGAATACTCTTTACGTTCAAAAATTGTCGTAAAGCGTAAATTTTGAAAGAAAAATCTGCTAATTTTGAAATAGACTTGGAAATCAAGCGGAATCATTGGGTGGCGGGTGGATCCTCCCCGCCCGATGGGTGGGGCTTTTTACTAAAAAGTACATTTTTCAGTAAATCTCAGAAAGAGACTGATTTCACAATCTCATCCCTCTGTTTCTTGTCTGGAAATTTTCCTGTTCCTGCTTCCATGTTTTCACGGATATGTTTTGGATTTCCGGTTGCCGGAATGACGCAGGTGACGTTGGGTTCGGAAAGTATAAACTTCAGGAAGATCTGCGCCCAGGTTGTGCATCCAATTTCCTGTGCGATAGGCGGAATTGATCGGTTCCGCATTCTCGAAAACAGATCCCCTCCCTCGAATGGTCGGTTTACAAGGACGGCAATATTTGAATCACCGGCAACCGGTAGAATCCTTCTTTCAGCATCACGGAGTGCAATAGAGTAGGGAATTTGAATGAAATCGATTTTTTCTGTTTGCATTATTTTTTCTATTTCAGAAAATGCGGAAGAAACATAATGAGTTATTCCTATATACCGGATTTTTCCTTTTTCCTTCAGATTGTACAATGTGCTTAATTGTGTTTTTATATCGGATAGATTGTGAACCTGGAAAAGATCCATAACGCCGACATTCATCTTATCAAAGGACTCGGCGATTTGTTTCTGTCCATTTTCTTTTCCATGTGTCCAAACTTTAGTCGCCAGGAAAAAATCTTTTCTATCCAAATTTTTCAAAAGTTCTCCTACTACATTTTCCGCTTTACCATACATTGTTGATGAGTCGATAACCTTCCCGCCCATTGAACGGAAAATCCGTAATACTTCGATCAGTCTTTCCCTGACTTCGCTGGTGAGCGAAACGTCAAAAGTTTTCCATGTTCCCATTCCGATCGCCGGAATTTCTTCACCGGTCTTTGGGATTTTTCTTTTTAAAATTTCACTCATCTTATCCGGAAAAATATTCTTTGTCAGACCCGCTGCCATTGCAACGGAAATGAATTTCAGAAATTGATTTCTTGATATACCTTTCATTTTCCTGGTTCAATGATATATCTGATCGGATTATTTTTTCTATAATATAAGTTTTCCAGGCATTCATTGACCTCTTCAAGTGGATGGTGGGACGTAATCGATTTAGAAAGATCCAGTTTTCCTGTAAGATAAAGATCAATTAATTCAGGTATAGTACGAAAATCAGCACCGTATGAGCCTGCGATAGTGATCTGCTTCATAATTAGAGTAGTGGGAAAAGAAAATTCTAATTTATTTCTGCCTATTCCAACCATTACAATTCTACCACCGGAATTCATGGCACGCACAGAAGCTTCGACATTTTCATATCTTCCGGAAAAATCGCAAACTACGTCTACACCACCTGTAAGTTCCTTCAGAGCTTTTCCGGGATTTTTCACTGTTTTCAGATCGATGAGTTCGTCAGCCCCATACATTCCTGCATTGTCGAGTGAACCTTTATCAACGTCAAGAGCAACCACGCGGCTTGCGCCTAACGCTCTTGCCAATGCGATTGCATGAACTCCGAGTCCGCCGCACCCAAAAATTGCTACTGATTCACCCGGAGATAGCCGTCCAGTATATTTCAATGCATGATAAGGAGTTGAAACAGCATCGGCGAGTATCGCTCCCTGATCAAATGGAATCGAATCAGGAAGAATTGTCAGATATTTTTCCTTCACGATTATTTCTTCGGCAAAGGCTCCATCAACTTCAAATCCGAGAACTCCCACTTCCTCACAAAGATTATAGTAACCTGCAATACAATGCTTGCAATGTCCGCAGCTTGTTCCTGCTGAAATTACTACGCGATCTCCTTTTTTAAATTTTGAAACATTTTCGCCGGTTACTTTTACAACGCCGGAAGCTTCATGCCCCAGAATTCTCGGGTAGTGAGCTAACTTCACAGTTTTGTGTACGGTTAGATGAACGTCAGAACCGCAGACTCCACAACATTTTACGCTGATTTTTACTTCGTCCCCGACCGGCTCCCGTGTCGGAACATCGTTTATCCTTAGTTTTGTTTCGTTGCTATGTAATTGTGCGGCTCTCATTAAAGTAATGTCCTCATTTCTTTTTCCTGCAGATGCGGTGTGGTATTAATGCTAATCGGGAAAAAACCTTTTTTATCCTGTCTCACAATTGTTACAGAAGTATTCAGAATCCATCTCATCCATTCGAGTGACATCTCCTTTTTCCAGCCAAGGAATTCAGATAACAGGACCGAAATCGGAGTGCCGGAAGTATAGATAAATATCACAGAATCCCCACGATGTTCGGAGATTCTGGTATTCAGGGAACGCAATATCCTTCCTCTGAAGTGCTCCATCGATTCGATTCCTTCAATTTCATGATTCCCGTTCATCCAGTAATCCATGACTTTTTCTGTCAGAATAATAAAAAGTGCATTTGCCCTGTGACTTCCGGATGACCGGATCGTACGATAGTGTTCCAGTGTTTTCCGGAAGTTGCTGTCAGACTCTGCAATTTTTTCTGCATTAGCAGCCCAGAGCTCAGGAGAGAATTCATTCAGATCCTGGTCCTCTATAATATTATTCACAGTTGATTTGTTCGTGCAGGCATCGAGAGAAATTTTTGCAGTATCCCTATGCCTGACGAGAGAGCCTCTATATACAAAATCAGGAATTATTTCCTGGCGTGCAAAGTATTCTCCCAGAAGTTTTGATTGCCTTTGCCCAAGATCTGACAGCTGATCATAATTTTCCCCACTCCGATTTGCCTGCGCATGTCGTATGAAATAGAGAGTAGGCATTTCAATCGGGTGAAGAATATCTTGGATTGGAAATTTCCAGTTTTTCTTTTACAGAATCCCGGACTAAATTCCAAACTTCCCTGTTTTCCACTGAAATTTTTTTTTGCCTGATTTCTTGCGAAAGATTTTCGTTCAATTGCCTGCAAAGCTGTAGCTTTTCCTGATATGTATTTGCGGCACCGGAAATTTTATCGTCCTGAAAAAACCCTACAAGTCTTCCGATTTCTTTGTTTAAGAGGGCTTCTCCTGATTTGAATTCCCTTGAAATAACACCAAGCATATTCCAGCTCACAAGTGTCTTATATGAGAGTAGATCATTCCCTCTGACTTCAGGCATTACTTCTTTTATCAGAAAATCCTGGATTGCCTCGAGAAGTATATTTGCGTCCGGTCTATCCTGCATTTTCTATCAGCCTCATTGCTTCCATCTCCATTTCTGAAGTCCTTCTTCCGATTGCCGCCAGTTCAATCCCTTTGTCCTTCCCGGATATGTGTCTTTCTGCCTGTCCGGCAGAACCGATTGCCCACCGAAGGTTTCCCATTACTTCCCAATAGGTAACTTTGGCTGCATCAACCTTAATTCCTGAATGTTTTTCATACGCCTCATAGAATTCAAAACGATCTGCAAATCCGCCGGCTTCTTTGTTCAGCTTTCCGAACCTCCAGTCCCTCATGCAGAGCCAGCTTATATCTTCGTGTCTGTCACCCCAATGAGCAAATTCCCAATCGATGATACCCTCTAGTCCGTTAGGCGACACCATGAAATTTCCGGTTCTGAAGTCTCCATGCACGAGGACGATCCTGTCTGTTTCCGGCGCTTCTTTTTCCAGCCAGTTGGCCACAAGCTCAATGGCGGGATGCGGTTCTTTCAGATTTTCTATTTCACTTCTCATATCAGCTACTGCTGAATTCGCAACTCCTCTCGGATCGCCCGCTTTGTGCCGGTTTAATCTGTTGTTTAAAGCAGGATCTTTACATGCGTCAGGCGAAACAGTATGAATCTTTGACAGATTTGAGGCCAGTTCATCTGCCAGATTTTTCCGGATCCTGCCGAGTGAAGGATCTTTGACAATAAATCTCCCGTTTGCCTTTCCAGAAATTCTTTCCATAGTATAAAACGGGTTTCCGATTACAGAAGTGTTTGTTTCGAGAAGAAATGGTTTTGGAGTTTTAACGCCTGCGTTATGCGCCATCTGACAGACCCCGAACTCTTCAGATTTCGATAGGCTGGAGAAAAGAGATCCGCCTTTATCTGTCCTGAGGACCAGTTTGTGAACTCCGGAAAAATCTCCAGATTCTACATTTAGATCGAGGAGATAATTGTCCTGGCAGGCACCGCCCCCACCGCTCAATGATTGCAGATCAGGGATTTCAGATTTACCTCGCAGTTTTTCTCCGAAATAGGATTCAAGCTTGGTTTTGAGTTCAAGTATTGAAATTGCCATTATTGCTTTTACAAAACTGGTTTAACGCACAGAATTATATAAAAAAATCAGCTCATTTTTTTGCGTTTCATATACATAACAAGTCCTGTGTTCGCATCTTTTCTGACTTTGTTTTGAATGATTGGAGTGAAGCCAAGGAGATATCCGTTCAGGCCAAGCGCCATTCCGGCCCATTTCCACAGATTGAAACTGTCTCTATGTTCTATAATTTTGCCATTCTTAAATTTGAATTCTGCGTGGATCCTGTTATGCACGATCCTTCCGGTTTTTCCAAAAGCATAGACTGCTTCCCAGTCTGCACTCCCTTTATCTCCATCAGCTTTCACGTTGCTGAAAGTAATTTTTGTGTCGGCACCTTTTTCGATCAGCATCATCCACATAGCTTTTACCTGGTTTCCCTTGAGATCTGTAAAAACAGGGTCGCTGAATTCAGCATTGTCATCATAACTATCTGCCATTGTTTTCGAATCTTTATTCTGGAATGCGGTGTAGAATTTTTTTATAAGGTCTTCATTGCTCATTTTACTCTTTCTCCAATTTATATCTATTGGAACGTGGATATAAAATTCCTTGGAGTCAAATATATTTTTTCTTTTCCTGCTTTTAATCTGTTCTGTCTTATGTTCCAAATATGAGTTTATATAAACAACATGTCGAGGCCCTTGAAAATTGCAAACGGTGTACGTCCATGATCGGACCGCCAATTTCAGGCTGCGTTCCCAAAACAAAAATCATTTCAATTGGCCAGGCTCCCGGGATTCACGAAGCGAGGTTTATGAAACCCTTTTCTTACACTGCCGGTAAAACTCTTTTCAAATGGATTTCTTCGATTGGTGTTGAAGAAGAAGAATTCAGGAGGAAAGTGAATATGTCGGCGGTTTGCAGATGTTTTCCGGGGAAAGCAAAGTCCGGAGACCGGAAGCCTGATAAAACAGAAATCAAAAACTGTTCCTCATTTCTCGAATTTGAAATCAGGCACCACAAACCTGGACTTGTAATTCCAATTGGCAAATTGGCCATTGATCTGATTGCCGGAACGAATCTTAGCAAGCTGGATGATGTAATTGGTAATTCATTCAGACAGACTTTATCCGGAGTGGATTTTGAATGGATCCCTTTGCCTCACCCTTCGGGTTTAAATGTATGGAATCATTCAGAAAAAGCAAAGCGTCTCATCAAAAGAGCTTTGAAATTAATTGCGGAGAACGAAACTTTTAAGGAGGCATTTTTTCAAAATTAATTTTAGGAAAATTACCGGTAAGATGAAATTCCCTAATTTTACCGAAACTATTTCCGGAGAAGTAAATATTTCTAATTCAGCATCGGATCTTTGATATGCTCTGCAAAATATTTATAGATTCCACCTTTGTCCCGGAGCGCCTCTTTCCATACAATCTCAGGCTCGGGGTGAAAAATAATGTCAGGATTTGCGTCATGCGACACCCAAGATTTCCGCTCAAACTCAGATTCGAGCTGTAGAGATCCCCATCCGGAATATCCATGAAAAATATGAAACTTTGAATTTGATTCAATGAGCTTTAGGAGAAGTTCAAAACTGCGGCTAAGATAGACTCCAGGAATTATTTCGAGTCCCGGAGAAGAAAGCTCATCGTTATCATGAAGAATTGATATGAAACTCTGGTCAACCGGTCCGCCCCAATACATAAGAAAATTTGCATTCGGAAACCCGGACAGACCAACGACTACATCTTTTAACAGGAAGGAGGA
>JAIOQL010000380.1 GCA_021413405.1 Leptospira sp. | reverse complement strand
ACCCGGCCTGATGTCGAATATGCGATTGGGGTAGCCGGGGAATCAAATCTTTCTGAGAATCAGGCTGCCCCGCGTCCCTTTTGGCTTGCAAAATAAACATATTTCCGCGCACGCATTACGTCACCAAGAGGGCGGTGCTCCTTGAGTGCATTCCATGGATCAAAATATGTTTTTTCTATTTCATCAGATAATTTTTTTCCGGATGCATCTTCTGTATCCTGGGAAGGGATTGTCAGGAGTGCAACCGTTACATAGGGAGATTCTGATTCCGGCCATTCGATAGAAGGATTTTCAATCGGGGTTGTCTGTTCATCCACATAAAATTGCAGTTGCATTTCAAACTGAAGAGAACCGGTGAGGAGTCTTTTCTTAAGATCCTTTCCGAGATCTGATTTTGAGCTGTGCGGATCAATTTTTGCTCCAACTGGAACGAGCCGGACACGGACGGCATAAGGACCGCATGAAATCGGTGCCGCACTGAAAAAGCTTTCAGTAGCAAAACCGGTAAATGGAATCGCCATAGTTTTTGCTGTTTCGGCGATTTTTTTGATTCCTCCGAAAATTCCATAGGTCTTTACCATGAATTTCAATACATCCGGAATTCCTTTGGAAGCAGCAATAACAAGATCAACGAAAGTTGCCGAGGATGGAAAAGAAAATGTAGAGTGATTGATCAGAGTGAAATCCTGGTTTTTTGTATTCCCTTCGCCGAGAGCACCCGGGCCGTTTATTCCGAGAACTTTAATTGAAAATCCACGAATGTCCGGAACCCGGTCCGGTTGTATATTCATTCCACCGTTTGATATTCTAATCAGTGCTTCGTGCGTTCCGGGTCTTGCAAAAAGTCCATGTGTAGCATGCTCCGGAAGATTCTTCAGAATCTCGATTCTTGCTTTCAGACCTGTTATCTGTTTTCTGTGAAGTGCACGGCCGTTTCCAAAGGTCCTGGATTTATTTTTCTGAATTTCTATAAATTGTTCTGCATATTTCTGGAAGCGTTCTGCTTCCCCGGGTGCGATTACTTCGCGCCATTCTTTACCTGGTTGTTTCATTGTGGGATTTTTTCCTGACATGTTATTTTTAAAACTTTTATACACCAGAACAAACTGTTTCTCTCAGGGAGGCAAGTTTTTTCTTTTGATCTTTGCTGCTCCTGCCATGGGTCATTTTGTTCCGGCAGACCACTACT
>JAIOQL010000379.1 GCA_021413405.1 Leptospira sp. | reverse complement strand
AGGAGTAATCCCAAACATTGGACCTCTTGCCTGGATTTCCAGTGAAGTCATATTGTTATTCGACCAGGTTAGCCGGTTGTTATAAGCAACATTTGCAAGGTTCTGCGCATTCCTCGGATGGACTTCTCCAGTTGAGCCGATTCCAAACTGTTTCTGATCTGTAAATGCAAACTCCTGCGAATGACAGGAAGAACAGGATTGTGTCTGGTTTTGAGAAAGTTTTTTTTCATAAAAAAGGAATCGTCCCAATAAAACTTTATCATTTGACATTGGATTCCCAGCCGGAACATTCGGTGTAGGGAATCCAGCTGGTAAATCCCATTGATACCCCGATTGGGAAAGAACTAAAAGTCCCATAAGAATTTCTTTATTCTTATCTTTCTTATTTTTAAAAAAATTTCCTGAACCAAAATCGGTAATTCCACATACAAACAAAGAGACTATACTAAATACGTAAATTATTCGTTTCATTAATTCCCTCCATAGGAGAAGCAGATTCAACGGCTTCTCCTATTTTGTAAAAAACTCCTGTTTATCTATTTGATACTGAAAGCAGACTGGGTTGCAGCTGAAGCGCCCGTTGAAGGAGTTATCCCGATATTTGTTATAATCGGCTGGCAGGCTGCATTTGTATTTCCCGCCATGCAGGTATTGATTCCCGTGCCTGTAGCATCGGCTCCATTGTAGAGTGCATTCAAGTCAAGAGTGACTACATCTTTTGTAGCATTGAACGATCCACTGGATTTGGTGAGAGATATAGTTGGACGGTTTGGTATCCCGCACTGGTTTACAGGTCCGGTGCTGTTTCCCGTACAACTTTGACTTCCAAGATGAAAGAAGTTATTGCTGGTTGCCGTAAATTCTATCTTGGTAAATTTATAGCCACTATTCCACGCCCAATACATTGCAGCCGAATTTAAGGGAGCTGATGCAGTAGTGCTATCCATATGATTCAAATAAAATGGTACACCTATCTTGAATTCAACACCTACATAGTTACCAACGACTGAAGTTCCCTTTATGGATTTATTCGTATCAGTCGTTCCTCCTGAACAACCGTTTGTCCCATCTTCAAAATCCAGAAGAGCCACACCAGGATACGAACCATACGCATTGCTTCCCGACGCTAACTGCCATTTATTGTCATTTGTGAGGGTGAAATCAGCCTTTGAGCCACTTGAGGTTATCAATTTCACATCATGAACATAAAACCGCAAATCTTTCAGAGTTGTGTTCGTCGTTCCCGCGATTGTCCCGGCTATCGTTCCGGAACAGGAAACATTGCTCGTGCCGGACACGACGTTGAAATTGATAGTCGATACTGCAGTTCCTTGCGTAGCAACTACAGCAAGTGCAAGCAAAGCTGTGTTATCTTCCTTTTTATCTTTTTTAAATGGACTGCAACTTGACAGAACCAGTAATGACACCGCTAAATATATGGATGTAGTTTTAATATTAAAATTCATTTTTATCTCCTGAATAATTTGAATCCACGGATTTCCCGTAGATTATTTTTTTGCCGGATGTCTTCCGGCCGGTTGAATTGGCGAAATAAATTCGCTTAAACGCGTGGAGGCTTCAGGAGTTGGAGGTCGTGAGCCGACCCGGGCATATCCATCCGGATTGGCAAAAAATAAGAATATAAAAAATCAGAACGAAAAATCGGGTTTTGATGCAATAGAATATAGAAGGCTGATACCTGAGAATAGGTAGTTTCAAATGCTTTTTTTGATTTCTTGCAGGAGCAAAGGTGAGTTTCTCCTGCTTTAGCTTTGTGGCAATCGGGAAGATTCAGGTCATCAGTCATCAACTTCATTCTGGAACTGTTCTTTCTGTGAAATTCATGATCTTCTTTATTTGGATTATCAGATGTGTGAATTTCTTTTTTGGAACTGTGATTACAGGAACAATAGACAGCCTGTTTCTGAAGGAAATAAGCAAAAAGCCCGCTTCCGAAAAGTGCAGACTGCATAAATATCGTGAAGGAAAGAAAATATATGATAGAGGAGCTGAATATTTTCATCACTGAGGAAATCACCCAAACAAGGTACCATCAGATTAATTTCGTGTCAAGAATTCTTAATCTTAATAGACTCTTGATATTTCTCACTTATTGCAGATTAATTTTCCTTTCCGAATCTCTTACATTCATCAGACCCATTCGCATTGCAACATATGTTAAAAAAGACAGGCAATCGAAAGAGGGCGCCCTTGTAGGTTGAGAAATATCGGTAGCAAAAAATATTTTATTTAAAAGTGAATCTCCGAAATAATTACACCTTTGCATCCCATTCCGGTTCAAATATGTAATTATGCGAAAATATTTCGGTGGCTACTGAAAGAACAGAATAATTTATTTGAAATAATTGCCCGTTGTGGCACGAATGCGCTACGGAGAAATCAATGGAAATTACAATCAAACCCATTTCAATTTTAAAAGAATTCAGGGAAATTTACGGAAACAAGCTTCTGGAAGAACTGGTTGAACTTACAATAGAAGAAAACCCGGAGAGAGGATTTTTTCTAAGCTTCACACTGGAACAGGAAAATGGAAATAAGAAAGGAATAATGCAGAGTCTTTATCTGTCCGGAGCCGACAACCCGGAGGATCTCAAAAAATTTTTCCTTTCACTTGATAAGAACCAGCATTTCTACTTCAGCGACAGGATTTTCAAAGAGGATGATCACTTCGATGAAAATCATGATCTTCTGATCTATTATCCTGATTGTAATGAGGATGATGCCACTGAATTTCTTATCCGGGATTTCGGAAATAATCCGGCTGATGAAACAGTAAGAAATAAGATGAGAAAATATATCCAAAAAGAAGAGTATGAAGACAGGCTTGTGTTTATGAGCGAAGAAATCGGGATTGAAGTATATCTGAAAGAAAAAGAAAATTTTCTCGAAGGACTTTCGTCAATCCTCATCGGGTCCTGATTTAATCAGGATTCTGGTCGCGTTACACTTGCCAGAATGACGAATTAAATATTATTATTTTCTACGGAATTTATTCAGGACAATCTTCAGATCATCGAGACCCAGAAGATAGGAAGTTCCAAAATACAGCAGCATGGCCGGGATCATTCCGACGCTTAGGATTGCGCGTGACGCATTTGCATGTGAAAGGCCGAATGAATAAAAATAGTCCAGCAGAGATTTATATAGATAAAACTGGATTAGGACAAGCCAGGCGCTGAGTAGCAGAAGCGGGAACGCCATTCTGAAAATTTTAACAATGATTATTCTGAATTCTATGCGGATTCCATGTCTTGGAAAATGCATGATGAGCAGGGTGGTTGTCAGAAGGGAAGCCAACCCCGACGAAACCGCAAGCCCTGCGTGTTTCAAAAAATTCATCAGGATCAGACTCAATAGAATGCTCAGGCTAAAAGAAATCAAATTCACTTTTAGCGGTGTCTTTGTATCCTGGAATGCATAGTAGGAAGAAGTTAAAACTTTGTTTATCGAAAAAAAAGGGACGGCCAGTGAATAGAAAAGAAGCGGAAGGATCGTAGTTTCGGTTGAACTGAAATCCCATTTTCCTCCAAAGTAAATTGAATCGATGATTGATTTTCCAAGGATGGCAAGTCCAAGTGCGGAAGGCAGGGTCAGGTAGAGACAAAAACCAAGAACCTCTGTCAACTGGGCGGGGACCAAAGCTGTTTCATTTTTTCGGACAGAATTCAAAACTGCGGGGAGAGTTGTCGTCGCAAGTGCAACTCCGATGATTCCTGTCGGGAATTGCACAAGTCTTTGTGAATAGTCAAGACTGACGACCGCACCCAATCCCGGATTGTGGTTCTGTATATAATTTGCAAGGAAAATATCAACAAGAAGACTAATCTGGTAAAATCCCCCGCCGATGACAGCGGGTAGCATCAGTTTGAAAATTTTTGCAATTGCCGGATGCCTCCAGTTAAAATTGATCCTGGGCATTGAGCCCAATTTTTTTACATAGACCACCTGGATAAGTAACTGCAATATCCCGCCGCAAACGATTCCAACACTCAGAACTTTTACGCGCTCAAGGCCACCTTCAACAAAACGGAAAACAAAAATAAAAATAAAAAGGTAGCTCAAATTTAATACGATAGGCGACAAGGAAGGAATAAAAAACCTGTTCTTTGAATTTGAGATCGCCATGAAAATTGACGAAAGGCTTGCGGTCATTATCAGGAAGAAAAGAATAAAGGATAATTCGATGACGAGATCGGAATAGTCTTTTGTTCCGCCGACGAGATACGGAAGCAGGAACGGGGCGAATAAAAGAAAAAGAGCAACGAACAGGGTTAGAAGGAAAAATAAAAACGAAAGCACAGATCCTGCCATGATCTGCGCTTCTTCTTCACTGAACTTTCCGGATTCAGAATAAAGAGGCATGAACGATTGGGACAAAGTCCCTTCTGCCAGAAGATTGCGAAACATGTTAGGTAGCCTGTATGCAACGGAAAATGCAGATGCAATCCATCCGGTTCCAAAGCTGACTGCCATATAATGATCCCTGAAAAGACCGAGGACTCTCGAAAGAAAAGTATAGAATGAAAGTGCGATACTTTTGCTGGCGCTGCTTTCTTCAGGCTTACTCAAACTAAATCAGCTTTTCAAGATACGAAACAGAACCGCTTCGCCTCATTGTGAAAATTGATTTGCAGGCCGGGCACTGGTGTTTGCCGGGCTTAATGATCCGCATCCTGGATCCGCAGGATTCGCAAACAATGATTCTTTCCATAAATGATACATTTTGCTCCCGGGGAGCATGTGAAATTTCAGCGTCAGCTGATTTTTGACCGGTGGTATTGTTTTCGATATCGAAGTCCCGATCTTTTGAATCATGATTTTCTTCAACATAGGAATTATCATAAACAATTTCAAATTCATCCTTGAATTGCAGATCATCTTCAAACACCATTTCCGCTTTTTCAGGGTAGACAACGCGAACATCATCGCGTTCTTCTTTGACCTCACGAATTTTTTGTGTGAGCCTCGAAGAAATCGAAGGAGATTCGGAATCATCAGGATCTGCGGGTTTCTCCGGAACTGTTTCTTGTTTTGGAAGTGAGTCTTCCTGCTCTTCTTTCTCTCCACCGTTTTTTTTATCGAAGGAAAATTGCACTTCTTTGACAGATCCGACAGCTACGTGGTGTTCTTTCGGTTTTGGAGTCTCAACACTTTTTCCTTTAGCAGATGCCTTTAGAATTTTCAGTGCCGATTCCATTGAGTCCGCGTGGAGGATGTGTTTGCTTATTCCAAAAAAATTGAGAACCGATTTTATTTCCTCGTTTACGCCAATGAAAACAGTCTGGATTCCGTGCTCAGGAAATTCCTTCCCGATTTTTAAAACGCAACCTATGCCGGCTGACGTAACATACAGGAGATTATCACACCTGATTATATATTTATGGTAACCGTTTTTAATCTGGTTTTGCAGAAAATTTAAAAAGTCATGAGAGCTTTTGGTATCCAGCACACCCTGAAGGTCGATCGAGTAGATTCTTTCTGAGGATGAAATTTCTTTTGTTTGAAGGTCTAACATTATCCGAGGTAGATCGCATCAAGCACTTCGTTTTTTTTCTCTGTCATCGGCAAAGGTGAAACAGGCGAAATTTTTTCGGCAATGCTTTCTTCCTTTGCAGTCGGAATTACGGACGGAGAATTTATCATTTGAACGGGAAGTCTCTCTACAACAGGAGGCAAAGGCATTCCATCTTTGACTACAACTTTTCTTCCTTCATTTACTCCCTGTTTTCTTGTCAAAATTGAAAAGAGCAGAAAGATCAGGCCGAGGATCACACTTGCGATAAATCCGATTACACTATAATTAATGGTAAGCCATAAAAGAAGTTCTTTCTGTCTGTCCATATAAAATAGCAGGTTTCCCCTGCTATAGATCATATGCATGGAAGCAACGGTTTCCAGTTTTTTTAAATGATACACGGGACTTGAAATAGCAACAGTTTGCGATTTGAGATCCGGGAACAATGTCAAAACTAAAGTCTGGAAACGTGTCCCGTCACCATTCCATGGCTCACCATAATCCTGCGGATAGGGAAGCTGCCCTTTTCTCATCCGGAGAGCGCGCATAAAGAAAGGCTTATTGTATTTATCCAGAACCGGTCTTTCTTTGAGAGGTATTGCAATTTCTTCTTTGTTAGTATGCGCCAGAATCTTTCCGTTTTCAGACAATAAAAACATTTCTACAATTCCGAATTTATCGAGATCCTTTTCTGTCTGTTTTTTTATCCGCACCAGAAGATCATTCATCTCCTGGATTCCATCCGGGGTCATTTTTGTTTCCCCCACACGCGCAATTGCAGCAAGAATATCACGGGCTTTATTATCAGAAGTATATTTCAAAAGTGTAAGGGAAGACCTGGAAGTTTCAAAGAACGACCAGCCTATGGCGGTAATTGCAATGCCTTCACAAAACAGTACAAGCAGCAAAAAATATATGAATGCCCGGATAAACATAAAGTCTCATATCTATTTTCGGTCTGAATAAGGGACGTTAATAAATATATTTATGAAAAAAGTCACAAATTGGTACAATTTTATGTATCATAACGGTTTTTTCTGGCTTTGTATTTTTGTGATAAGGATAGGCCATGTAGTCACTGAGACTCAGAGAATTTTTTATCAAAAAAAAGGGTTATAATTTTTTTCGTTAAATATCTTCGTTTCTTCTCCATGTCCCGGAATAACCAGAGTGGAATCATCCAGTACAAATAGCCTTTGTCTGATGGAGCGGATTATCTGGTTAGGATCTCCACCCCAAAGATCAGTACGGCCAATGCTACCGGAAAATAAGGTGTCCCCGGAAAAAAGAATTTTCTCCTCCCTGGTTTCCACTGTAAAGCAAACGGAACCGGGGCTATGACCCGGAGTATGTAAAACTTCCACTTTGTTTCCCTCACCAAACTGCAGAATTTCGTTGTCTTCCAAAAAATGATTTATCCCAACTTCCTGACCGCTGTACCTGATTCCGAACATTTTACATTGCATTGGCAGATTGTTATATAAAAACAGATCGTCCTTATGCAGGCAAACATTGCAGCCATCTTGTGCTCTTGCAATTGTTCCCGTTCCCAGGCAATGATCAAAGTGGGCATGAGTGTGGACTATGAATTTTACCCGTAACCCGTTTGCATTCAGGTATGCAAAAATTCGCTCTTCGTCTCCACCCGGATCAACAACGATGCATTCCGGAGATTCAGTGCAGGATATGATGGAACAATTGCATCCGAGAGGATAAACAGGAAATGTTTCGATTTTTACCGGCATATTGATAGCTCACTATATTGTATGAATTGGAAGAAAGTTGTCATTGGCATGAACGTAGCGATGTGGCAATCTCAAATAAACGAAATTTTTTCGGGTTTAGCCTCTGGACAAGCCAGAGAGAGCTTTTTTCCCGCCTGTCGGGAATCTCAACACCAAAAAATCGCCGCATCTCTGCCCATTCTTCAAGCAACACCACTATTATCACAATTTAATTTTCTACGGCTAAATATTGCAAAAATAATCCTTTGAATTCCCGGATGAACTCGTCTTCTTTTGAATCATCCAAACCAAGCTCCCGGACCGACACCATATTTGACGAATCCTGTCCGCACGGATTGATGAACTGAAATGTGTTCAGATCATTCCGGATATTTATTGCGGCTCCGAAACTGGTGAAGAAGGATTTAAAGTAAATTCCCATGGATACCAGTTTCCTGTCCGGTTGTTTCTCCAGATAAAGCCCCGGCTTGTCTTTTCGCTGAATTAATCTGAGCCCCCATGTTTTATTCATTGAGTCAATCATTGATCCAAGAAAAATCTCTGTAAAACGGGAGATTGGGATATTTCTTTTTTTCAGATCGATGTGAGGGTACAAAACAAGCTGTCCCGGCTCATGAGCAGTAAAATCACCACCTCGCCTGATAAAAGAGAGGCTAATGTTTTTTTTCTCGAGGAATTCCCTGCTGACCAGAAGATTTTGAATATTATAATTGATTCCGGCGGTTATGGAGGGAGAGTGTTCCAGGAATAAGAGAATTTCTCTTCTTTTTTGTCGAAGAGATTCTTGAAACCGGTCGTAACTTGAATAAGGAACAAAACTGTGGATTTCAGTCACTCTCATAAGATCTAATAAAACCCTATGGAAAAGTTGTCCTCTGTCATTTCTTTTATTTTGCAAAACTCACCGGGAGGAAGAAGCCGGTTAGAGCTCGCAAAACTTGCCTATTTTTGCGATGGTGTCTTTTTCCAGCACAATAGTTCCATTATCACTGATCAGAAATATGTTCATTTGGAAGACTGTCCAATGCCGCTACAGCTTCTGGAATGCCTCCTCCATTTAAGAAATGAGAATTTCATCGATGTGAAACCCAAATTGAACGGAACTGGTGTCAGCGGGTTTCTTATATTCAATCTTAAGCAGACTGAGGACCTCCTTTCGCGTGACGAAAAACGGATTATCCGGAAAGTCCTCGAAGCATTTCGACGGGGAGTCTTTGACGAGAGCAAACAATACCCGAATTTATATGAAAACTATGTAATTACCCCTCTTTTTTCAGAAATTAAGATTACCACTGACACAATTAATACAAAAATTCACTTTTTGAAGAAAAAAAGCCTTTTAACCATCTCCGGTAGGATTTTTAGAGTATTATTCAATTAGGTCTAACAAGTATGCTGCTAACAATGTGTAAGGGTAAGATCCATCGGGCGACAGTTACCGAGGCTAACCTGAATTATGAGGGAAGTCTCACTATAGATATGAATCTGGTGGATTCTGCCGGGATGTATCCTTTTCAACAGGTTTCCGTGGTCAATGTAAACAATGGGGCGAGACTGGAAACATACATAATTAAAGGGAAACGTGATTCAGGAACAATCTGCCTGAATGGAGCCGCTGCCCGCCTTGGAGCCGTCGGAGACAAAATCATAATAATTGCATATGGATTAATCGAAGAAGCAAATCTCCCGAAGGATTTCCAGCCAAAGGTCGTTTATGTGGACGAGAAAAACAAAATTAAGCAGAAATCCAAGAAATAGAATTCTGATCTTTTTCCTTTTGATCCCAGCCATTCTGATTTCTGTTAGTTGTTCTGGAGGGGGCAGTTCCGATTCTTCCTCTTCAGACAATGCAGACACAGTTGCCCAGATCGCAGCGGTCAATTCTCTGAATAGAGTCCCAAATTGCGGAACGGTCAAGGGAATTGAAAAAAAAAGCCAGGTTTCAGATTTCACTCTTCTTGCGAATTCGGCAACAGATGTTGTTAATATCGATTTAGGCGAGGATACTTCCCTGACCGTGCGGATCACTCCTTCCAACTGGGATGTCCTGGTGGAACGTATCAATCCAGCCGATTGCTCTGTTTTAGATTCGATTAATTCTCTTGGAACAGGCAAGCAGGAAGAAATAGAAATTTCCGCAAAGGATGGTGTTAAAAACGCAATTCGTGTGAAAAGTGCGGATGGATCGGGAAGT
>JAIOQL010000378.1 GCA_021413405.1 Leptospira sp. | reverse complement strand
ATCTGAAATTCTGAGAGAAGCAGAACGAATTTTAAAGCCTTCCGGAATTTTAGGATTAGTTCATTGGAACTATGATTCGAAAACTCCCAGGGGACCAAAAATGGAAATCCGTCCAAGACCGGAAAACCTATTGACTCTCGCAAAAAAAGTAAATTTCACTATTAATAGCAACAGTATAGATCTACCACCATACCACTACGGAATCATTGGAAATAAAGTTTAGGAGTTTAAGATAACTCATTCCACTTCAGGGAATGAGTCTAGTAACAACCCGGTTCAAAATCGGATAAATGGTCACAAGACCTATGCCAAGAACCAGAAGCCATCTTGTCTGAGTTGCAATTGCTTCATGAATTCTTGCCATATCCGATTTAAATTCTACTTTCGATGAAAGAGTATTGGTTTTGGATTCAGAACGGCTATCGGCTATTTCTGTTTTAAGTTCACCAATTTCGGCTTTTACCTCGGCTCTAAGTTCTCCGATTTCAGCTTTTACTTCTGATCTAAGTTCTCCAAATTCAGTGCGGAGCTGACCCATTTCCAATTTTATTTCCTATCAGCTACAACCTGAACAATGTCTTCTTTTTGGGAATTGAATGAAGTGTTTAGCAAGTCGATGAGACCATCTGTGGCTTTCGGGCCTAGAACGGCTTCCAAGTCTCTTGGAATTTTTTGAACAATCCCCATGGTTTTATCAGACCACGTCTATAACGAATGTCAAATGTAAATTTCCATCTGCATTCATTTCTTCTTCAGATTTACATCTTTGGTCAAAAATATGCTTCAAAGTGCACAAACAAATTCAGGCTACTCCGGTACCTACTCTTTATTTTTTGTAACGAACCCTACAATCAATCCAACCAGAATTCCATTCAGAAAAAGGGATAAGAATAAACCGCACCGACGCTTTTATCCCCGGAAGATTTTACGATAAAAAACCAGAATACGTTGTTCAAAAAAACGAGAATAAACGGAGACATCCCGATTATCATTCCCTTCCGGAATTTTCAAAATTTATCTTGTGTGTTTGTCAATTTGTTCTCAGTAGTATTCTGAATATACTTCAAGCTGTCATTTTGAGTGCAACGAAGAATCTGAATCCAGTCAGAATGACACAATGATTTTGATCCTTTGAGAAAGCCGAAATGACATTACTGACGGATGAGAAAACCATTTTTTTGTCATTTGTCAGTAACTAAAGAAAAATTCTACTTGAAGTAGTGACAAAAAATACCAGTCTATTTCTCTAAGGGAAATACTATGAAAAACCAAACTGCAATCCTATCAAAAGAAGATTTTATCAACGCCTGGACAAAACCCCCGTTTTCCCCGGAAGTGCAATCCGAAGCTAAATCAATACTGAGTGAATTCCGGAGCGGAAAATCTTCCCCCGAGATCGAAGGATACACAATCCCCCTGGAATTTGGAACCGGTGGAATTCGTGGGGTCATCGGAAACGGAATCGGCAAGATGAATGATTTTACTGTAGGCCGCGCAGCTCTCGGTTTCTGCAGGTATATTCTCACAACATCGAAGAAACCGCTCATCGTGATTGCATGCGATTCCAGAAGAAAATCGAGAGAGTTTTCAGAAGTTACCGCAGGGATTGCTGCCTCTATGGGAATACGGGTGAAAATTTTCAAAGAAGTTTGCCCGACACCACTACTATCTTTTGCTATCCGTCACTACAAAGCACAGGGAGGCGTTGTGATCACTGCGTCCCACAATCCGCCGGAATATAACGGATTCAAGGCATATCTTTCTGATGGGGGACAACTCGTTCCTCCAGCCGACGGAAAAATTATAGGGCTCATAGACAGGATTTCAAACTGGAATGAAATCAATCTGACACCGAAAACATCTGCACTATATAAAAACCATGTCAGCTTTGTTGAAAATTCCGTATTTGAGGATTACAAAAAGAAAGTATTCAACTCTCCGATTTACAATAAAAAAATTCAAAACAAAGAACGGGCAAAACTTAGGATCGTCTATTCTCCACTTCACGGAACTGGCGGAGTTTATATGAAAAATCTTTTGAATGCACTCGGATATAAACACGTCATCCTTGTAAAAGAACAGGAAAAACCAAATGGAGAATTTCCAACTGTGAAATATCCGAACCCGGAAGAAAGAGAAGCTCTAGTTCTTTCCGAAGCCTGCGCAAGGGCGAATAACGCAGACATTTTTATAGCAACAGATCCTGACGCGGACAGAGTCGGGTTTGGAATCCGGAATTCATCCGGTGGATATTCGTTGCTCAACGGGAATCAGGCAGGCAGCATTATGGCTGCCTATCTCTGCGAGAAATTCGGTGGCGGAAAATCAAAAACTGAACACTTTCTTTTCAAAACGATTGTAACTACAGATCTCCAGGAAAGCATTGCGAAAAAAAATAGGATAAAAATGAAGAATGTTCTCACGGGATTCAAATATATCGCTGAGGAAATGAAAAAACTCGATGGAAACAAAACGAAAAAATTTCTGTTCGGTGGTGAAGAATCCTATGGTTACCTTCCTGTGGATTTTGTCCGTGACAAGGATTCTCTTTCTTCCGCGCTACTCCTGCTGGAAATCCTGACAGACAAAAAAGATATTCTTGGGTATCTGAATGCAATCTATCTCAAATACGGATTTTACATGGAATCTCTGAAATCACTCACATTCAAAGGCGAAGCCGGAAAAGCAAAAATCAAACAGAGCCTTGAGAATCTCCGGAAGGAAAATCTGATCGGTAAAAACATTGGAAAAAGAAAAATCATTTCGTTTATGGACTATAAAAATAAAAACGCGACAGGAGTTGCAAAAAAATCCGTTTTTTCCGGTCTCCCTGCTTCCGACGTGATACAAATTGGACTGACCGGGAATGCAAAGCTTACGATCCGTCCGTCGGGAACGGAACCAAAAGTAAAAATCTATTCTTCTTTCATGTCTGAAGAAAAAAGCAAAACTAACGAAGACATCGACAAAAACAGGGAACTGCTTCTCGATGAAATTAAACAATCAGAAGCAGAATTCATGCAGTTGGCGGGGTTAAATGATTGAGAAAAGCCGTCATTGCAAAGAGGCGAGTGAGATTTCTTTAAAATTACTTTTTGGAGAATCGCAAACAAAGCAACCGAATGAAGACGGCAAATCAGGAAATTGAGTCCCCGGAAGAATTTCCTTTTCCGGG
>JAIOQL010000275.1 GCA_021413405.1 Leptospira sp. | reverse complement strand
TCACCCGTTTCGCTTTTCCCTCCATGCAGTGATCTGAAAAGGACTATGAAATTCATAAAAAGATCGTCTACTTCAAGACGTTTATTCTTCCGGAGTTTTGCCGACTGGAGTTCGGTCGGAATATTTATTGTTACCAAAAATTCATCAATGTTCCGGATCATGACCTCAAATACATAGAGAACGTTGACTACTTCAAACCTGATTCTGGCCCGTCTCGTTCCGGATTCCGAAAAATTCGGCACATTCAGCACTACAGTATCCTGGGCGATGTCTTCCACAACCGCTGTCAGATTCTGGTCTTCATATTGGAAAGAAAATTCCCAGTTGTCAAATTTAAGATAAAAAAAGAGGTGCTTAATCAGATTTATGTCGGATCCGACAATTGTCTCCCCGAAGATACTTTCGAGGAGGGTAATCAACTCCTGCATCGAGTCTGTTCTTCCGACGGCCATAGGTTAAATATCGTCCGGGGAAGGTCCTAAATTCATCGGGACATGCGTGAATTTTAGAATTCTGATTTCACGATTCTGCCGAAATATTGAATATGGAATATAATTCTCAGGAATCTGAACTAAACCCCGAACTTTTCGAAATGGTGAGATCCGGTAAACTATCGGCAGAAAAGATAATTGCTCTCATAGAAATCAAGCATACTGTAGACCGGTTTGCCTGTTCAAAATATACCGCTGAAAAGACAATGGAAGACCTGAAAAACCGGTTTGGGGTCTATCCTGATATAATCACTTGGGGTGATTATTTTCAGACTGAAATAGGTTCCATGTATTTTGACAAGACAGATGAAGAATTCAGGAAAATCGCTGATACGATCCATTTTGACCTGATTTCATCCCATTTGATTTTCTCCGGAAAACCGGATTATTTCCGGGATAAAGTCCGTGGAGATGCGTTGTTTTCAAAATCATTTAATTCTGATTTACTTTCCGGGCAGGACGAAGAAAATATTCACCTGGAGATACTTCTGGATTACTTCGAAAATATGAACCTCGATAAAAAGCCTCTTTCTCTTTCTGACAGAAGATGGTATGAAGGCTTTGGATCCCAGAAGTTGGCAATGTAGTGGGAATTGTTGATTTAGAAAAAATTGAAATTGATTCGAGAGTAGTTTTTACATTATCTCTCGATAATCCTGCCTCTAAGAATTCCATGACCTGGGAAATGGGGGAGGAGTTCTATTCCAAAATTGAATACCTTAAAACTTTGAATCCTCTTCCAGCCTGCCTCATCATTACAGGAAGGAATAATATTTTTTCGTCCGGTGGAAACCTCGAGATGCTGAAGGGTTTCGCAGAAAAGTCTGTTGCAGAAAACAGGGAAAGAATGTTCAAATTCTATAATTTTTTTCTTTCTATCACAACTCTTCCTTTTCCTGTAATTGGAGCTATAAACGGAAGCGCGATCGGCGCAGGTTTTGCATTGTCCCTTGCCTGCGATGTCCGCGTTTTTGCACGGGAAGGAAAATATTCATTTAATTTTGTGAGGCTTGGTATTCATCCCGGTATGGGTTCATCCTATCTGACAAAAGAACTGTTCGGATTGGATATTGCTAAAACTTTGCTCTTTATGGCTGATACATGGAGTGGCGATACTGCGTATGAAAAAGGGATTTGCTATGATGTAGTTGCCGGTTCGGAAGTTCTCCAGAGGGCAAATGAGCTTGCAATATCGATTTGTGAAAGTTCTCCTATCGCACTCCGGTTACTTAAGAAGAATCTTTATGACCAGGAAAAACTGGCAGATGCTCTCCGTAAGGAAGCCGAGGCACAATCAGAAAATTTTGTATCGGAAGATTTCATTGAAACGATCCGGGCGATTGAAGAAAAAAGAAAACCCGTTTTTCGTGATCGTTGAATTTTTCAAAGTATAATCTCGCCCGCATTCGCGAAGTTAACACGAAACCATTCTTAACTGATAAGAGCTATATACTGTATTGGATGACAATGTACAGACGGCTCACATCAAATCATGCATTGGATTTTGCTCTTTATCTTTCTGGAAAATATAAAAAGGAACTCATAGTATTCGAACCTCTGCGGTCCGATTATAATCACAGCTCGGAACGGCTGCACAAGTTTATAATCGAAGGCATGTGTGATAACTGTGAGAGTGCAGAGAAAATTGGTATCAGTTACTGGCCATATATCGAAACTCCCGATCAGCCGGCAGCTGGTCTGATGAAGCGGCTTTCGTCTGACGCATGTGCAATCGTAACGGACGACTATCCCTGTTTCATTATCCCGGAACAGATCTCAGCAATATCCGGAAAGGTCGATTGCAGAATGATAGCAGTAGACAGTAATTGTTTCATTCCGCTCAGTCTTTACGGTTCGTTTGCATCTGCGGCTAGAATTTTGCGACCCAGAATTCATAAAGAATTCTCAAATGCATTTTTATTCCAGGCAAGGAAAAAAATTTTGAAGAAAGATCTGATTTCTGTAAATCAGCCAGCCAAGCCTCCATTCACACTGTTCGGGGGGACACTGGAAGAAATAGAGCATATTCTAAAAAAAGTTAGATTCAGGAAAAATATTAAGCCCGCTCCAGGAATCCGGGGAGGAAGCAAAGAAGCAAAAAAGATATTTAGTGCCTTTGTTTCAAAAAAACTGAAAGGTTATTCTGACAAAAGAAATAATCCCGCTCCCCCGGAAACAACACCGGTCAGCGGAATGTCACCCTATCTGCATTTCGGTCATATCTCAGTTGAAGAAATTGTCCCGGAGGTTCTGAATTTTGACTCAAAAAAAGGCTGGAGCCCGGACGATTTGAATGAGTCATTCCGGGGAAAAAATGAAGGATTTTTTCATAAGAACCCGTCAGTGAATTCTTTTCTCGATGAAATTTTGACATGGAGAGACATTGGCTACCTGATGTTCTGGGAAAAAAAAGAATCCGGTAAAGATCTGGCAATTCTTCCTGACTGGCTCAAAAGAAATAATGAAAAGCACAGAAAAGATAAAAGAGATTATTTATATTCGCAGGAAGTTCTCGAAGAAGGAAAAACTCATGACGAGGTATGGAACTCTGCCCAGAAAGAACTGATTCATACAGGTAGAATCCACAATTATATGCGGATGCTTTGGGGGAAAAAGGTGATTGAATGGACTCGGGATGTTGAAGAAGCATTCAGAATTCTTGAAGAACTGAATAATAAGTATGCGTATGACGGTCGTGACCCGAACTCTTATACCGGGATTCTCTGGTGCTTTGGTCTTTTTGACCGGCCGTGGTTTCCTGAACGAAATATTTTCGGAACCATACGTTATATGTCATCTGATTCAACAAAGAAGAAATTCAAAATTGCCGATTATCTTGATTATGTAGCAGATATCGGCGGTGAAAAAAAATCTCTTTTTTAAACTATCTTCTCTGATTTGATAATCAGAATGGAGCTGGGGGGATTTTGTATCCATGCGGGAGCAAGATTTTCCATTTCCTGCCAGTACCGGAGACTGAGAAGGGTCAGGTCATTCTCTTCAATCGTTCTGGAGTTTAAGAATAGCTTATCAGTAGTTATAATCAGATCTAACTTTTTCTTTTTGGCCGGTTTGCCGAAATATTTTTTGATTTTTCCCTTGAGGTGAGAATCATCACCTGTTTCGTTCAGGATAGTAATTTTACTTCCATAGTTCTGAAAATATCTTCCTGCGAGCTCAAGAAGAGCATTATCACTTCTTGAATAATAATTTACAAGAACTGATGCGGGACTTTGAAAATTCTGATCGATGAAAATTCCAGCTTTGCAATCGATAGCTTTCAGTATTTCACTAACTTTGCCACCGGTTGCGCTGTCTCCGAATATGGTTTTCGCTGCTCCGAGAAACAGGAATGAACTGGAACTGTCGGAAGCTATTTTTGTGATATCTTTTACTATATCTGATGTAGTCAGATACAGAGTCTGCACCTTTAATTTTAAATTATTTGCAAGTGCTAGTATAGGGGCGAAGAATTTGCGTTCTTTTGCCGGATCATCATGAAAGTTGTAATCCCTCACGGGGGACAAATGGAGCAGGGTAATTTCGGAATTGCTGTTTGGCGGGAAAAGTCCGGCTACCAGTTTCAGAAGAGCTATTCCTGAATTTACCGGACCGAAAGGCAATAGAACATTGAATTCCGGTTCTGCATTTTTTTGTTTGAATATTTTTGGTTTCGGAAACGATTTTATCTCCGGATTGATCAATGAAATTGCAGGCCCGGTCATGAACGTAGTCACCAGAGCCATTATTACCATCATGGAAAAAATTACAGGGGAAAGCACTCCAAGGTCATATCCTATATTTAAAATCACAAGCTCCATCAGACCTCTTGTATTCATGAGTGCTCCAAGAGCGAAAGAATTTCGCCAACTCATGCCTGTGACTCTTGCTGCGAAAGCGCTTCCTCCGAATTTACCGATAATGGCTACGGCAAGAATTAAAATGGATGTTCCAATCAGGGAAGAATCATTCAAAAGGCCGATCTGGGTCCTCAATCCAGTAAATACAAAAAAAAGAGGAAGAAGAAAAACCATACTGATATCTTCGAGTTTATCAGTAATGATCTTACGGAATTTTGTACTGGTCGGCATTATTACGCCGGCAATAAAAGCGCCGAATAAAGCATGAATTCCTATGAGTTCAGTAACGAATGCAGAGGTGAAAAGTAAAACGAACACGGCTGCCATTACCCCGCGACCCAAAATTTCCCTGGAAATATAAATGGAACTCATCCTGCCAAGTAGAGGCTGGATAAAGAAAATCATTATTGCGATGTAGAAAACTGATAAAACAATTGTCAGGATTGCCATGGCAATTGCACTCGCCTGTACGATCGCCACAACAATTGCCAGCACACACCACGCGGTGATATCATCAACAGCAGCACATGTCAAAGCAATCTGACCGAGAGAAGTCTTCATTAGACCTTTTTCCTGGATTATCCTCGCGAGTACAGGGAATGCTGTGATGCTCATTGCGATTCCGATAAATAGTGCAAATGAGCTAAAGGAAATTCCAGGTGGGGCAAATCTATGATAAAGTTGAATTGAAACAAGGGCCCCGAGAAAAAAGGGAAAAATTACACTGGCATGACTCACTAAAACGGCTGAATCAGTTTTCTCTTTAATGTTTTTCAGATCAAGTTCCATTCCGATTATGAACATGAAAAGGATTAATCCAATCTGACTCAGTAACTGCAGATTTTTTAATGATTCAACAGGAAAAAGAAAAGCTGTCGCTTCCGGGAAAATTAGTCCCAGTAGAGATGGCCCGAGGACTATTCCTGCTACAATTTCACCTATCACCATAGGTTGTCTTATTTTCCGGAAAATAATTCCGCAAATTCTGGAGAAAGTAATTATGACAATGACCTGAAGTAAGAGAAGACTTAATGGATGACGAAGCGATTTGAGAGTATCGGATTTGAACGAATCTATCACTGAAACATTGATTTTTTTTTCGGAAGTGTGCGTCGTACCAAGAGGATTTAAATTTGGGATTTTCTGATCAGCTGCTGTGGAAATCAATTCTTTTGGCAGCTGGTCTTTTTCCAGATTTTTCCCGTGGTCAAGAATTTTCCAGAGTCCGAGTCCGAAAATTGAAATAACGACAAAATAGATTATGAAATTCTTGTTCATTTTATATTTATTTAATTAAATTTTTCACGAATTAAAGTGAGGTCAAGAGGATAAATAAAGAAAAAGTAGCCAGTGCGATTGATTTTCCAAGCATTGTATTTATTGTCTTGAATTATATTCTGCAGGGAACATTGATTTGAGGGTCCGGGGTTATGGGCCGTTTAGGACAGTTTTTCTGCTTAATGGGGATATAAAAAGACGGGGAAAGGCTTAAAATTTATGCAGGATGTAATATTTAACAGAGGGGACTCAGTAAAAAAATCAAAAGGGATTGATATGAAACATTATTTACTAATAACCATCTT
>JAIOQL010000419.1 GCA_021413405.1 Leptospira sp. | reverse complement strand
TTGTATTGTATCTCCAGAGAGTCCAATTACAGGCACCGCCACCTGTACACTGGCTTCTTCCAGACATTATTATTTTTCCGGAACTATCGGGCACAATTGCTCGCGCTTCGTCGGGACCAGAACCGGGAGCTCCGATTTTGTAACTGACATATCCCGTGCTATTGAAATTTGTATCTAAAGAACCGGATGAATTAAAGCCGACAGCTAAAACATAGTTAAATGGACCAGGCAGCTGATTCAAACCTGCTGCATATATTTTTCCGTTCTGATCAACATTCATTGCATAGCCTACGTCTGGAAAAGTGCTGTCGAAAATGGAACATCCGGGAATCGGACCAGTTCCAATAAAACTTGTATCTAATGATCCATCGGCATTCAACCTGCATGCGAAAATATCATTCCCCGTTGAACCTGAAAAAACAATTTTATCACCCGAAACAATTGCCATCCCGCGGGCCACATCGAATGAATTCGCTACCCCTGCCGGATTTGCCGTCTCAATATACCCGAGCCCGTTTCCAAAACTCGTATCGAAGCTTCCTGAGGTGTAGCAATCCAACTGGACGTTTGATACGTTAGACGAAATTGTTCCTGTTCCGTTTTTCACAGTGCAGGATTGACCAGCCGGGGGACTGGAAAGAGCAACAGAATAGTTTGTTCCCGACGCTTCAGAATTTGGAAACGTAAACGTTTTTGCGCCGGAAGAAATATTCAAAGTCTGTCCGGTTCCGCTTTTCAGAACCATCCCTGAAGTGTTCAGATTGTTTATCGTTCCACTTATGGTAAATTTTCCGGAACCTGAAAGAAAGAGAAGGGAAGAAGGAATGAATTTTCCCTTTTCAAAGCGAAAGCAATTGGCAAGAGAAATACAGAGTATAATACTGTAATATTTATTCATAGACCATTCTAAACAATAATGAAAATTCTGATTCCCTTTGGAAAGAATTTTCCGAAGAAAAATTCCCGACAACAGTTGAGATGGCATGAAAGTCCAAACCCTCCCTGGCAGATCCCGGATTTCCTTTTTCAAAATTCACTCCCGTAAGATAAGCGTGGACAAGCTGACCAATGTAAACAATCGCCACGATGCCCAGAGAATATTGAAAATTCGCAGCATTCTGCTTTGCCTCTTTTTCCGAATGGGAGAGCTTTTGAGATAGTGAGAAATCAGCAAACGATGAGAGACCCGTTTGGCGGAATTGATTCGACAATATATTCGAAGCTATAATTAAAGAATCATATTCCTTCTGACTGTGCCTGGCAGTATTTGAAAGAAAAAAAGAAATCAGGCCGCTGCCCAGAAACAGACTGGAATAAATAATTCCTTTTTTACGCTCACCTGCTTTCCAATGTCCCCAACCTGGCAAAATTGCAGACCTCGCGACAATCCCCCATTTTGAAATCGGGCCTCTTTTTCTTTCTTCAGTTGCTACCCTTACATCTGATTCCGACTTTTTCTTTGCAGCCTGTTCTTCCTTTTCCCGGGCTGTGGCCGCTTCCCTCTCTTTTGCAATTTTTAATTCTTCGCGATGAAGCTTCTCTGCTTCCAGATCGCTCATCGATTTATATACAACTTTCAGAATTCGGTCTTTATCGATTACTTTCTCATTCCCATTTTCCAGTTTCAAACGGAGAGATTTCGCAGATTGCTCCACCACATTTCCCCGCAATATTTCTCCGCTTCTAAGCAGAACTGTTTCGGAAAAGAGTGGTGAAGTGAATAAGAAAACCAGAAATAGGAAACAATATTTTCCATGAATGAATGACTTCATAATAGATGCCCAAATCTCAAGTATGACCGATTAGCAGTTTAATTGAAATGAGAATTGGATTCAATCTATTTTCGGAATTAATTTATGTCATAAAAGCTATCCGCTTTTCTCTCCTCACTTCGTGTTCGGCTCGAAAAGCCGGCTTGTTCGCTCAAATTTGTGTCTGAAAATTTGACGGGAAATGCATGCCCCGCATGCGTTTCCCGTCGCTCTGCAGGCGTTCGGGTCAAAACTATGTTATTGATAAATTTTGTATTTAGGTTAGTGAAACTTCGGAGTTGACGGGACTCGCTTTTCTCCCATCACCTCGTGTTCAGCTCAAAAAGCCGGCTTGTTCGCTCAAATGTGCTTCCTGCACATTTGCCGGCAAATGCATGCACCGCATGCGTTTGCCGTCGCTCTGCAAGCGTTCGAGTCAATATATTTTCATTGGGAATTATTTTGTAAAAAAATAGAGTCTCGGAGTTGACGGGACTCGAACCCGCGACATCCTGCGTGACAGGCAGGCACTCTAACCAGCTGAGCTACAACTCCTGAACGCTTTACACGATATTTCCCTGACCCATCCCGTCAAGTCTATATATTCCAAATTAATGAATTTACTTTACAGAGCATTCATAAATCATATTCTTACGACATTAGGATGGAAGTAATAGATAAAAAAGCAAAACACCTTCTTGAAGACAGAATTTTTACAGTTTCCAATTTTCTTTCAATCCTACGGGTTATACTGCTCCCTCCTTTCATTTATTATAGCTCTGAATATGTAAAAGATCCCACCGAAACTTCTCTTTCTATTCCTCTACTGATTTGTTTTCTTGCGATTCTGACAGATTATCTGGACGGATTTATTGCAAGACTTCTCAAACAGGAAACTGTTCTCGGGAGATACCTCGATCCGGTGTGCGACAAAATCGTAACGATTGGCGGGCTTTGCGTGATTGTTGCCTATTTTCATTTTCCGGAGTGGATTCTCATAGTCTACATAATCCGTGAAATTCTCGGTGTCTGGTTAGGAACTTTTTTATATTTCAAACGCGGAATCCAGGGAAAACCGAACTGGTGGGGGAAATTCGGAGTCGGGATCGTTTCGATGGCAGTGATATGGTATATGTCTTTGCCCCTGATTTATTCAAAATTCACTTCAGATCATATACTAAAACATCCGGAATATTCGGGATATGTTCTCCTCGTAATTTTACTTATCGGGATCTATGCATATTGCAGACGATACTGGACCATAGTTTTTTATCCGGAAAAGTATGATATTGATCAGGATAAAAAACAGAAAAAGAAGTACCACGTAATTTAGATTTTTTTCGCTTGCAAAATCTTCTATTTTCCATTTTAAAAAGACAGAACGGATAAAATAATGGATAGTGGAACCCAGCCTGTATATTTGCTTCTTCCATTGGCCGCATTTCACACACTATTTTGCATCGCATTTCTGGTTTTCAAAAAAAACAGAAATTTACATGACATGATTGGGGGCTTCTGGTTAATCCTGACTTGTCTCGCCTGCATCCGCCGAGCGATGCATTTGTCACCTGGTCCAATGAATCCGGAATGGTTCATGAGAATTATTGCTTACCCGCTGATCCACGGTCCATTTCTTTATATCTATACCCGAAACCTGGTTCACAATGAAAAGAAAATTCATTCTACCGATGCAATTCATTTTATCCCATTCCTGTTCTTTACCCTGATTTTTCTTTTTCCTCAATTCGAATCTGAAAAATTCAGAATGGATGGCTCGTGGCCTGGTGCTTTTCATTTCTATTTTCTCTTTGGCATTTCAATTCCGGTTTCATTGGCTTTCTATTGTGTTCTTTCTCTTCGACTTCTGAAAAAACATTCCAAACTCGTTCCTGAATATTTTTCCAACAGGGATATCGGAAATACTTTAATCTGGCTGAATGTTATTTGCTGGATTTATTTTGGAGTCATTGTAACGCAGATTCCTCTAAAGGCAGGAGTTCTGATTGGAATTCTAATTCCATTGTCCCCCGTCATCTTCAACGCACTTTCCATCGGATATTTATACATCTTAAGCTTTTTTATACTGCGACAGAAAGCAGTTTTTACCAACGAAAAGATTGCAGAAGACGAAACCCCCGTTCAGGAGAAATACCAGAAATCACGCCTCGAACAGGAAAGGGTTCACGGTATCAAAATAAATCTGCTGGAATACATGAAAACCCAGAGACCATATCTGAAAGATGATCTGGGAATCCAGGAAATTGCCACTCATCTTTCCGTAAGTACGAATCATCTGAGCCAGGTTCTGAACCTTGAACTGAAAAAGAATTTCTATTCATTCATTAATGAATACAGGGTTGAGGAAGTTAAAATCAGACTTCTTGACCCTGCATACAGTGAATACCCGGTAATGCGGATTGCACTCGACTGCGGTTTTAGCTCAAAATCCTCTTTTCATGCTATTTTTCTAAAAATCACGGGCCAGAGTCCCGGTGATTTTAAGCGACGATAAAAAGTATTCAATTACAAAAAAAAATTATTTGCCTGATCACAAAACATTCAGGGGTGTTTGATCTAATACAGTCCAATCCAATTGGGAAAGACCCGAAACTGCTGGTTTGAAACATAAAAAACTTGCAAATTCTGTCCGATATGTCAACGTCTCTGAGTATTAAAATCATTATCAATAGGAGAATTTATGAAAAGATCATTAATTTTATTTCTGGTGTTACTTTTTTCAGTGTATAGCTGTAGTAAAAGCAAATCAAATAACAATTCAACCGCGCTTTTAGCTTTGGCAGTATTGTCCTCTGCTGGCAGTACCTGTACCTCAAGTACATCAACAGGTTCAACAATTACTATCAACTCCGCAACCTTAGATTCCGGTTCCGGTTGCGTTACCGGTGTGACTACCTGTATGGATTCAGCTTTACCCGCCTGGATTAAAAACAATTTTAAATGTGCCACCGGATATGTTTCGGGAACCAATTATGTTTTTAAATCCAAAAACCTTCCGAATACAAAAAGCTCTTACTACGGGTCTTCTTCCACATTATATGAAGCGCGGACAACTACAGGTACGAATCCAAATTCAACAAGCAGCCAAAGTCTCGTATACACAATTCCTTCTAGTGCTACCAAAGGTACTGGAACAGACAGTACACAGGGCGGACTCGTTTCCATAGGCATTACCGTGAACGGATTGGCGATTTTCAATAATGCTGCCGCTCCTCCTGATACATTGTCAGTAGAAGCTCTGACATTTGATAATTTTCAGGGTCACCCTCAAAATTCCGGCGTTTATCATCACCATGCTGCAGTTCCTAAGGTCTGTGATGGTGCGTCATCAACCAGTAACACAGGTGCGTGCGCCAACTCAACATTAATTGGAATTATCCTGGATGGATATGCACTTTACGGTCAAAAATGTGATAAAGGCACGAGCTCAACTTCGGATGATTTCACTCCAACTGATTTGGATTCTTTGCACGGACACACAGCTGTTACAACGCATTTTCCAACAGCGACCTACCATTACCATTATGCAAACGATCCCACAGCAACCATTTATACTTTAATGGGTTCTTATTTTTATGGTACAAAAGGATCTGTTTCCAATTAAACTCTCTTTGAATAAAACAATCTTCCTGGCGCTCCTGTTTCTAATGCAATGCCAGGAAGAAGTGACTATTGAAATTTCCGATCCGAACCTGGTCATGCAGGGAGGAAAATTTTTTTACAATGGAGAAGGATTTTCAGGAAAGATCCGGCAGGAAAATCCGGTAATGGAAGAGGAATATATTACATCTTACAAAAACGGAATGGAAGACGGTGAATACATTGCCCGAAAAAAAAATGGACAGCTACTCGAAAAAAGATTTTTCAAAGAAGGCCAAAAACATGGAATTCACAGATCCTGGTTTCCAAATGGAAATAACCGGCTGTATTCTGAATTCGATAACGGAAAATATATCAATGACCGTTGGGAATGGTATGACAATAATCAGCCCTATATATTTGAAAAGTTTGACGCGAATGGAAAAATACTTGTCGCTAAGACATGGAATAAGTTTGGCCATATTTATATGAATATCGCTTTCGCAAAAAATGGAAGTTCGGTTGGACTCCCCGGGAGTAAAATTTGCAATCCAATCAAAAAAACTTCCGATAAAAAGACATCGGAATGAAAATGAAATCAGTATTTTTAACAGTGCTACTTTTCTTTTTTATTACCTGCGAAGAAAAAAAGCCAACTTTCTATCCTGAGTTAACGACGGCCTCTGTTCCAAAGGAAGGAATTCTCCCGTTTTTCAAAGGCGAAGTGATGGATCCTTACTGGCCGGAGAGAGGAAAATTTCCCGAAGACCTGAGAAAAATTCCTGCTTTTTCACTGATTTCACACACGAACCAGGAAGTAAAAAGCCAGATGCTCCTCGGCAAATACAAACTGATTACTTTTTTCTACGCAAAATGCAATGGAATTTGTCCTATGATCACGAGGAATATGATGAGTTTTCTTCCGAAAATAGAAAACCAGTCTGACCTTCAGATC
>JAIOQL010000139.1 GCA_021413405.1 Leptospira sp. | reverse complement strand
GATTCCAAGGGCTTTTTTTCTGCCCATTCCTGAAAGAAAAAGAGGAAGAGCAGTATTTTCCAGTCCAGTTAAATATGGCATCAGATTAAAAAACTGAAAAATAATTCCAATAGTGTGGCGGCGGAAAAGTGTGATTTCCGTCTCGTTCATGCTACCCAGGTCCTGCCCGAATATTTTCACAGTTCCTGTGTCCGGTCGGTCAATGCCGGAAAGTATATGCATCAGTGTAGATTTCCCGGAGCCGGAAGGTCCCATGAGAGTTATCATTTTTCCGGGAGGCAGATTCACGGAAACGCCCTTCAGAACGCGAAGCTCTGATTCGCCTGACGCATAAGACTTGTTCAGATTATTGATTGAAACTGCATATTGCTGCATCATTCTAATTGTATATTCGACCTTCTGCAGAAAAGGATAATTTATCTATTTCCAGCTTAGGCGACATGAGATTTTGGCTTAAAAAAAATTATCCCTTTAATTTATCTTTGGCAAAATCTGGCTATTTTGCACCTAAAATGCATTGATATTATTCATTGCGCTTTTAGTTTGAAAGATTATATTCATCCGGACTGTTGAATTCAATTCATGATAAAAATATTTACAAAGAAAATTTCCGGCTCAGTTTTACTTTTCCTGACATCATTTTCGATCCTTTTTTTATTTCTTCTTTTTCGTGACACAGGAATTCATGTGGACGAAAATAATTATCTCGACTATGCAAATCGCTTTGCGCTCGGAGACTGGTCCTGGACAGGAAAACCATTTTTATTTTACGCTTTTAATTATTACCTGAATCATGCTTTGCGTTTTTTTCTTTCAGCACATATATCAGTTGAAATTCTGTATTTTGGTTACATAGTGCTTTCGATCGTTCCGCTGATGCTATTGGCAAACAGGGAAAAGGTCAGAAAACAGAAATGGATTTTCATTATTTCGCTTTCACTTTTACCGTTCGTAGTTCTGAATTCGACCCAGATTATGATGGAATCCTTTATCATTCCGCTGATCAGTTTTCTCTATTTCTTTATTGTTCGTTCCAGAAATAATTTTACGCCCGGAAATTCTTTCGGACTTTTCTTTTTCTCATTCGCATCGGTTGCTGCCAAAGAAACTTCTCTTTTTCCTGTTTTTCTGTTTGTGATATGCTATTTTGACTATATGAAAACAAGAGTAGTCTATGTGATAGTCGGAGCAATCTTAGGAATATCGTTCGCCTATTATTTTAAAAGCATGATCCATGTTGAAAGTTTGGTCAAGTATTCAGATATCTATAATTTTTTGAGAGCAGATCAGTTGTCGGAAAGGCTTAGGCATTTGCCAGGATATCTTTATGCATTTATTTTTTTTACATTTCCATTTTATATCCCTGCGATTTCATACGGGTTGCGGCAAAAAGGTATTAAAGAAGGAATGAGGATTGCAATGATACTGTTTTTGACAATGGGAGCAGTAATTTTTATTGAGATCCTAAGTATATACAACTATGTCCGGTATGCATATCCGGTCATCTGGAGCTGTATTCTTTGTTTATCTTTTCACACTGTCCTGAAAAACAGATCAGAATATATTTTATTTGCATTCATTTCTATTTTTTTCAGCTTCAGCCTAGTCAGTACCTACTCAGGTAATTCCAGGTTATGGCCTGAGGTGATTCAAACAGAACTCTTCTATAATGGTGGAACAATAATGCCGGGAGCATCCATTCATAGATGGAATTTACTCAGAAATAAAGTAGGGTCAAAATGCGTGATTATTGCAAAGAAAGGTACTGAACATCCTGAGCTGATCCCTCTCTATCTTAATTCAATCGCAGAATCAATAGCATATATAGGAGAAGAAGGCTGGACTGATACCGGCAATAATTGCCCTGTTGATCAAATGGTTATTCTCCGCACACATGAGAAGAGTATTCCGGACAATTTCTGCCATAGCGAAAAATATTCGCAAATATCAATGGTTGAACAGCCTATGAAATACTGGTATTGGAACGTTGACCCGGTTTATAATCTGACCTGTTTGCCTTAGGCATCCAGAAATGGATTCATACGTTCTATCATAATTCTTCTGTTATCCCCGCTTTGCAAAGCGAGAATACCGCGTATCACAGCCTGTCGTCTTCCGCTTTCTGATCTCGAAAAAGAACGGACCTTATTT
>JAIOQL010000418.1 GCA_021413405.1 Leptospira sp. | reverse complement strand
CATGACAAAAAAATAATCGGCATTATTCTTTCATCCTCTCTTCTCATAAAATTCTATTCATTTCTATTTCTGACATTTCTCGGGTTTATCTCATTTTTATTTTTCTCTGAAGATCCACTTCTCATTTTCATTCTGATTGCGGGCGGTCTCGGAAGCTCTTTTTTGACATACTTCGAGAGCATTTTCATTGCATTCGAGGCATTCTATTCACTCGCAGTCTGGAACCCGATGGCTAACATTGTGCGCCTCGGAATTCTGTATTTCGCAAATCAATACTCACCATCGCCATTGAATTCAATCGACATCATTGCAATTTTTGCCATGGGCCCGATTTTTATTTTGCTGTTTTTCTTTCTGACGTTTGAAAAGGACAGGCTCAACTGGGGAGCTCAACTCGCAGAAATACAACAGGGGACGAAAGACCTGGCACTATTCAATCTGTGGGCATTCCTGGCCTCTATTTTTGCAATCATATCAGACCGGCTTGAAATTTTCATTATCAACAAATATCATTCGCCGGAATCAGTGGCAACATACGGAACCGCATTGCAACTTTTCAGCGGATTTGTTATCATACTATCAACTCTGAATTCTGTGATCTACCCGAGACTCGCAAAATATCACAACACAAAAGAATTCAATGGATTTCTTTTGAAAGCAGTGGGCGGCTCAGCATGCATCGCTATCTTACTTTCACCCGGTTTTTTTCTGGCAGAGTTTATTCTGAATCTCTTCCACGCTGATACTTGCCGGCTATTTCTGGGCAACGATTTTTAAATAGAACTTTATTCAAAGTTTCTGCGACCATTCTACTTTGCCATTTTTCAAATCAATTCCAAGGATTGTCGATATAAATTGTTTTTTGATCACAATTATAAGATATCCGGAAGACAAAATTGAATCCTCCAGTTGTGATTTTATACCCGGGAACGGGATTGTCCACAATATCCGGCCCGAAAAATCAATCATGGATATTTCGTTTTCTTCCCTCGAAATAGACCGGGGATGCAAAACGAAAAATCCTTCCGGGTTCTGTGAATAAAGCAGTGAAACCGGATGCGCATCAGGTCCGAGACCATCCCACGCAGTTTTGGTTGAAGTATTTTTGTTCACCAGGAATACCGGTTTTAAAAAATTGAGATCTTTGGCTTTCCTTAATTTATCAAAAAGTAACTCACCCCGCAGACCCTCCTTCTGCCAGCTTAGAAACTGTGGAGGTTTGACAGAATTACCCGGATAAATATCGCCTTTAAAATAATTTCCTACGATTACATCCTTTTCATTGAGAAGAAATTCGGTGCCGTCATCAAACGTTACGCGTAATTGCTCTGGCCCTGCGATTATTGTACTCTGCAAATTTGAACGGAATCCATCGTGCAATTCAGCCAACCTTCCGGTATCGACAACGACAATTCCACTGAACAGATCCCTTGCTTCGAGCATGTGATTTCTTAAAAAAAACCAATGCGCTTTTCTTGTCGTTCCGAGGTATATCCGGTCACCAATCGTAGTTTTAGCGGCAACCAGGCCGTCCAGAGGATCAATTACAGTAAGCCGATGAATATATGAATCGGGAATTCGTTTCGTAAAGTGATTATCATCTTCTGCTACGATCCTGTAGTATTTTTCCGTCGGTATTTTTCAAAACGTAGATTTTCTGAAAAGAATCGGGAGACCAGATTTTATCCATCAGGAAATAATATGCAATAGAACCGATGAATAAAAACAATGTGATTAGAATGGAAATTTTTCTCAATTGAAACCCATATCCGAAAATAATTTTTTTATTGGGAATAAGAACAAAAGGATTTCTGAATAAAGTCAAAATAAATTTCTGAATTCTGTACAATTACCAAAGGATCCCCGCCCGGGCGGGGGCTCCGCTCCCGCCACCCGATAAATTCCGTCTTATGGGAAATTAAGGAAATTTCAAGAATATCTCAGGAATTGGATTATTTTTTGCCAAGAATTACGCATTTAAACCAATTTCTGCTTTAAAATGTATCAAAAACAAAGACATCCTCTCCGCTCAGTTACATTCATGATTTTTCCGTTCGGAGAGAAAATAACTCCGGTATCTCGATTCACAGCGGGTACCAGTCCTCCAGTTGATAATCATCAACTATTTCCATATGGCCACAATCTCCGCATCTCATGTCTCTATATTCATAGAAACTATTCTCTCCCTCTTTAACGTTTATTGAATTACATTTTGGGCATTTCGGAATTGTCCCGTCAAACAAATAGGAGAAACTGAATGTCCGGATAAGATTCTTGTAAACTTCCTGGATTGATTTTTTTTTCTCTTCTTCAATCAAGAGGTCATAGGCCTTTTGCGAAATATCCAGAAATTCTGCTTCCAGAGTGCCGCCCTGGTACTCCGATCGTAGCGATTTGACCATACGACCAACCGTTTCAAGTGAAAATGATTTTCGCAGAGACTCAAAGTATGAAAGAAGAGCCGATTTAGATAATTCTCGGGCGACAGGATCATCTGCATTTAGCAGTAGCAATAATTTGTGAAGAAGAGGCAAAGGTGTATCAGTGTTCGCCAGCTCCCGGGTAAGTTCACTTACTCTATCCTGGTTTTCCATCCAATCATTATTGGCTTTGAAAGGTATCTTGACAACGTTATTCGCAATTGTTACCAAGGATTCTTAGGAGAATTATATGCTAAAAATGAAGTCATCTCGCGTTGTTGCCGGTATAATTGTTTTTTTATTGATCCTCTTTTCAGTCGTTCCCTGGTATTTTTCATCACTTGTTTTCTACCCCCCGGTTAATTGCACGAAAGACCATCATGTTTATTGCACAAATCCTTCGGAATTGAATCTGAAGTTTGATGAAATTGATTTAACTACTTCTGATAACGTAAAATTGAACGGATGGTATATTCCTGCTGTCAATTCAACGAAAGGAATAGTTCTGGTTCACGGACATGGTGGTGCAAAAACGGAGGGCTTGCGATTTTCCCCTGCACTGCACAAAGCGGGCTACAACCTGCTCCTGATCGACTTGAGACGAAATCACGGAAAATTTGCATCGATGGGATTTTTTGAAAGAAGGGATGTAAAGGCAGCAACAGACTTTCTGATAAATGAAAAGAAATTAAAATCAGTTGGAATATTTGGTTTTTCAATGGGTGCTGCAACAAGCATTTTAGCAATGGAGGAAGATCCCAGGATAAAGGCTGGACTTTTCAGTAGCGGATATGCGAGTGCGATGGATGTTTTGTCTGAAGCAGCAAAACGAGATTACAAAGTGCCTTATTATCCGCTGATTCCAATCGTCAGAGCCTTTCTCAATTTCAGGGGGAACATGACGATTGAATCTGTCAGACCAGTCGACAAGATCGGAAATATTTCTCCACGTCCCATCGGAATTTTCCATTGCGACAAAGATGATTATGTTGATTCAAGTCATGCAGAAAAGCTTTTTGCAAACGCAAAGGAACCCAAAGAAAAGTGGATACCGGTTTGTAATAAGCATGAACGGATCTGGAATTTCCACAGGGAAGAGGCTGACAAAAGAACTGTTCAGTTTTTTACAAAGAATTTATAACCCTGTCCAGGAACGGACAAAATTAATTCATCCTGCTAGTCAGTTAGAGTTACACAACTATTCTAAACGACTGGTGTGAATCCGTGTGAATCATCAGATGTGAGAATTTCAAAGGCTGCCGAATTTTTTGAAACAAGTCTGTGCGAAGAATTTTCATTTTTAAGGGTCACGAGAATCTCCGCCCGGGCAATCTTACTATTCAAACAGTATTTCCACCCGCCCGGAGGATTGTTGTATTTCAGACAAATAAAATCGGATTTATTTGCACTAATTTTTCCTTCTACGCTGATCTCCGCGGAAGATGCATGAAAATTCCATCCGAAATAATGATAATCCGCTCTTCCAAAACATTTAAGCAGGCTATTTAGTTTATATTCGATGCCCTTGAAACGGAGAATTATTGGGGTAAGCGGAGGAGTCAAAAAAGGACCGATCTTAATCCTGGCAGTTGCAATTTCTAAAAAAGAATCCGGTTCGTTTTCAAATCCAGCAACCTGGCCCCAGGCATATTCATCCGTATGCTTTGAACCCCAATTATGATTTTGACTTCCTATCCAGTTTTTGATGGAAATTTTTTTCCCGTCCAATTTAATTATTCCTGTAAATATCGCCCGGGGATGTCCAACGAGTACTTTTGCTTTCGGAAATCCACCTGAATATAAATTTTCAGGAAACAGAAACAATGAGGGATCTTTGCCGGAATACTTCAGATCCCATTCGATTTTATTTGAACCTTGTTTGTTTCCGGAAATTCCTTTCACATGGGTTTCGTCTAACTTCGAATCTCCAATTTGTATTTCCAGAGGATTCGGTTTAAAACTGCAGTTCCGGATGGGAAATTCCGATTTGGATACAAAGTGCTTCCCGGTTTTTCCATTGAAATAAATTGCCCAAAGTTCTCCCATTGCCTCTTCCGGTTTTTCTTTTGGGGAGAAAATCGTATAACGTAACCAGACTGCTTCCGGAAGGGATGGATGATTTGCACGGATGAACCAGCTTTCATAGTGCCCGGTTTTCGAACCTGACTGAAATCTCGGATTGTTGAATGATGTCCTTATGTTTTCCATTGATAAAGTCCTTTTCGAAAATCAATTTAAATTGTGCTATTGATCTAAATCCGTCAATCCTGCATTGAATTTCGTACATTTACGTAGGATTCCCCGCCCGGGCGGGGGCCCCGCTCCCGCCACCCGATAAATTCCGTCTTATTTACATTTTACAAATTTGCAATTCAATGTGAAAAACATTCTTTTTTTTTGACAAAAATTACACCATTGAACGCATTTCAGTCATAATGCGTAAACTCAGATTTCCGATGTCAGGCTGGCGTAAGCAGTTTAAAGAGTTAAAATTCAATCGTAAATTCCGAGTTCCATTTTGGCATCCTCACTTGCCATGAGTTTCGGATCCCATTTCGGATTCCAGACAACTTCTACATTTGCTTCTGTAACTCCGTCCGTGCGGAGACAGGCATTGTAAACTTCCTGTTTCAATTGGGGACCGGCAGGACATGCCATGCTTGTAAATGTCATTTTTACATCTGCTTTCCCGTTTTCCGATTTGATATCATAGATAAGACCAAGTTCAGCTATAGAAATGAACAGTTCAGGATCTTCCACTTTGTGGATTTCATCATAGAGTGCTTTTTCTATTTCGTTTCGAAATTCTTCCATATTCAGCTCTTTAGCGCTTTTTCGAGAGTGTTCCAGGAGAGAAGTGCGCATTTAACACGAACCGGAAATTTTTTGACACCTTCAAGCGATGCAATATCTTCCAGTTCTTCCCCGAACATTGGATCCTTGTCATCAATGATCATGCTTTTGAATTTTCCGATTATCGATTCTGCTTCATTGACAGTCTTTCCAAGAATTGCTTCCGTCATCATGGAAGCCGATGCCTGGGATATGGAACAGCCTTTCCCGTTAAATCTGACTTCGCTTATCCGGCCACCATCAAGATTGATGAA
>JAIOQL010000270.1:9964-11578 GCA_021413405.1 Leptospira sp. | reverse complement strand
GCAATTGTGCTTCCATTGATCATTTTCCTTTTCTCTACAACCCCTACTGCAAACCCGCCGAGATCATACTCTCCTTCCTCCATTGTACCGGGATGTTCTGCAGTTTCACCCCCGACCAGGGCCGCACCCGCCTGCCGGCAGCCTTCCGCAATTCCGGAAACTATTTCCTGCATTTTCTTTACGTTCAATTTTCCACAGGCAATATAATCGAGAAAGAAAAGAGGTTTACCCCCGCTCACAAGCAGATCGTTTACACACATTGCAACGAGATCGATTCCTATTGTATCATGCTTATTCAGTAGTTTCGCAATTTCGATTTTTGTCCCAACTCCATCCGTTCCCGAAAGAAGCACCGGTTCTTCATATGATTTGAGGAATGAAACATCATAGGCCGCAGAAAATCCGCCAAGCCCGCCCAGAACATTGGGATTGTGGGTTGAATGAACAGACTCCCTGATCGCTTTCACGAATTTTTGACCGGCATGAGTGTCTACGCCGGAATTTTTATACGTTAGGCGATTTTTTCCGGATACATTTTTATTTTTCTTCAGCAAACAACCCCTCCAGCAATCTATTTTACACTCAGTGGTTCTTCATAATTTGAATTCAGATATTTCTGCGCGATATCAAAATCAATTTCAGAACCCCCATTGAAATATAAATCCAATTTACTTTCACTTTCGGGATCGCCTTCGATCTGAAGGCTGCTCTTTATATGTGCAACCGTTCCCGAATTGCCATCGTATACTTTTAACTTTGGATAAAAAATATTGATAAACCTTTTTAAAAACACATAATGCGTACATCCGAGAACAATTATATCAACGCCATCGCTGATAATAGATTCCAGTTTCGGTTTTAAAAATTCCTCCGCCTGCTTCATCTCTCCCTTGTCAATGAGAGTAGCTAGACCTTCACACTCGACGCGGATGATGAGTTCCTCTGCATTCAGACTCTTCTCAAGCATATTCAGTTTTTCTTCTTTCAGCGTCAAAGGCGTAGCAAGCACTGCTATACGTTTACCCGGATTTTCAAGAAGGGCTGGTTTAATGGCAGGCTCCATCCCAAAAATAGGAATCGGATATTTCTCACGGAGAGTTTTGATTGATACAGATGTAGCCGTATTGCAGGCGACAAGAACTGCATTTACTTCTAAGGTGAGAAGATATTCTACAGCTTCGGTTGTAAATTTGATTACCTGTTCCGGTGTCTTGCCACCATACGGACTGTTATGAAGATCTCCATAATAAACATACTCTGAATCGCCTAACGAAATGGAAATATCCTTCAGAACAGACAGGCCCCCCATTCCAGAATCAATCAGCCCGATTCTGTGAAGCGGTTTATCTGACATCCAGATACTCTTCTATTTTCTTCCTGACCGTTTCATAAATCCAACTGAATTTCGCCGGATCTTCCTCGAGAAGCGTTATGCGAAATCCATCTTTTTTGCAACAAAAAGATGAAAGTGGAACAACACAGATTCCCGTACTGGCGAGAAGATTCAGAACAAATCTCCTATCATTGGCTGCATTCGCAATCAATGGCTGGATGAATTCCCGGGCAGCTGAATTAGGATTGGAAAGACTCATTTTTTCGTTCAGGACGCCCGGT
>JAIOQL010000270.1:0-9918 GCA_021413405.1 Leptospira sp. | reverse complement strand
GACTACATGAACACCTTTGATCCCGCCCAGATATTCAACTCCCTTCTTCGCACGTGCTTTGTACTTTTCATTTCTCATTTTCAGGTGCGGAATAAATTCAGGCGAAGAATAGACCTTTGGAATCGAAAGCTGGGGAAGCGTTGTTGAACAGACTTCCAGCATTTTTGCATCCATCAACGATTTTATATATCTCTTAAATACGGGATCGTTTTCCCTATTGAAAACCTCCAGCCAGCCGCAACGTGCCCCAGGCCACGGAAATTCTTTTGAAATCGAACGTAATGCGATACCGCAAACCTTATTTCCGATCACTTCAGAAAGATGGATCGAACCATGATCAGAATAATTCACATGAGCATAAGTCTCATCACAGATCAGCATACAATCGTATTTTTCACAAATCTGTACAATCTTCTTCATCATCTCTTTGTCATAAACCGCACCGGTTGGATTGTCCGGGTTGATGAGCAGTATCCCGGCGATCGCATCATTATACTTCACTTTGTTTTCTATATCCTGAAGATCGGGCATCCAGCCCTGCTCAGGATTCAGTTCGTAAGTCAGATGATCATACCCGCTGTGTGCTGCCTCTGCTGAAGACAAAGTTGAATAGGCAGGACTTGGTCCGAGAATCCTCGCCTCCCTTCGCATGAAACCGAAAATTTTTGCAACTGCATCACCGAGGCCATTGAAAAACAGGATGTCTTCGTACGTTATGCGAACTCCGTTTCGTTCGTTCACCTTTTCGGCGAGAAATTTCCTGGTATTTTCATCTCCCTGGGTTGCTGTATAGGCCCAGCTCTTGTCCTCATTTATGAGATCACTTACAATTTTTTTGATCCACGGAGCAACGTGTTCTCCTTTTTGAATCGGGTCGCCAATGTTCTCCCAGGTAGGAGTTACCCCAAACGCTTCCAGTTTTTTCGCAACTGCGACGATCTGGCGAATTTCATACGTCAGTTCATCTGCGCCCATATGTACTATATTTCTTCTCATCGGGTAATTCCTTGTTTTATCTGTTTTTTTGACTAATGAGTTTTACATAAAGGATCATTTCTTTTCCATTTCGCAAAATTTTCAGTTTTAGACGACCACCAAGACCGGTCAGACCTACCTGTTCTCGAAGATCATTTATATTCCGTATTCTTGAATCATTTGCTTCAGTAATATAATCATATTTTTGGACACTCCCAAAAAATGCAGAAGAAAATGGTTCCACATTATAAACAAGAATCCCCTCCCTGCCCCTGTCAATGCCGAGCGCGTTTCTGTGTTCCGGCAAAGGAATCGTCGCAAAGACGCCTAACGTAGCGGGTCGGATTATCACACCCGGATTATTCTCTATGAGATTGATTACTTTTTTGGCATAATTTATAGGAATTGCAAAGCCGATTCCCGCACTGGAACCGGAACTCGAGCGTATCATGCGATTGATCCCGATGACACTTCCGTTTATATTGAGGAGGGGGCCTCCACTGGAGCCAGGGTTGATTGCAGCATCCGTTTGAATATGTGTTTGACCCGTTTCATCCAGGTCCTCCCTGGATTTTGCTGAAACAACACCAACAGTAAAAGTTTTTTCAAGACCAAAAGGAGAACCCATCGCAATTGCCCAATCACCAACATCAACTTCATCAGAATCTCCAAATTTGGCAGGTTTTAATTCGGGCGATTCATTGATCTTGATCAGTGCAAGATCCGCTCTTTCATGGCTTCCGATCAGCTTCCCTTTTTCGACTTTTCCGTTTGATAGAATAATATCAATCGTATCAGCCTTATCGATCACATGATAGTTTGTGACAATATATCCCCGCCGGTTCAGAATGATCCCGCTTCCAAGTGCAGCAACAGGCTCATTTTTCCTGTCAAACTGCATGTACGGGTAGGAGAAATTTCCGTTCTGGGTTGTCCTGATAGATACTACTCCATCCCTCGCAAATTCAAAAACTTTCCGGAAGGATTTTTGAATAGAAACAGCTTCCTTTTGCTCGAAATCAGAAATAGGCTTCTTTCCCTGATCGAAAGAACGGTTTTTGAGCAATACAAATTTAATTTCAGGCAGAAAAAACAGAATTAATGCAAACAAAACGAGAAATATATTTGCGTAAACATAGAGTGGTAACTTTCTTTTTTCAGGCACGGGTCCATGCTGAAACAGCTTGGCGGGATGTCACTTTTTTTCTATTGACCCTTGCCACAGTAACTTTCATCTGAATCCCAAAAGTCGGGGAGAAGAAATATGAAATCAGCAATCATCACAGGAGCAACAGAAGGGATCGGCAGGGCAACAGCCATCGGAATAGCAAAACTTGGATACAAAGTAATAGTCATTGCCCGGAATGAAAAGAAAGCCGTAGAGTTAAAAGAAGAAATTTATTTCAAAACAGGAAACAAGGAAACGGATTATTTCCTTTGTGAACTCTCCTCGCTAAAAGACGTCAACGCGACCTCCATTCAAATTGCAAAAAAATATAAACAAATTGATGTTCTTCTCAACAATGCCGGGCTGATGATGAATGAAAGAAGTCTGTCAAAAGACGGATATGAAATGAACTTTGCCGTAAACCATCTGGCTCATTTTTTATTGACCAGGAACCTTTTGAATTCCCTGGAGAAAGCCAGGTCCGCCAGAATAGTGGTTGTTTCCTCAAAAATGTACGAAGGGGCAAAGGCGGACTATGATGATCTGCAATCAGAAAAAAGATATTCAATGATGAACGCATATTCAGTGTCTAAATTGTTCAATCTCTTCTTCGCACTTGAACTTGCAGAACAGTTGAGAAAAACAAAAACTACGGTCAACGCATTGCATCCCGGAGTAGTGAATACCAGCCTCGCAAGAGATCTGAAAGGCCCACTGAAATGGATTTTTTCGGGGATTCAGCCACTATTTTTCAGTTCTATCGAAAAAGGAGCGGAGACTTCGATATATGCAGCAACGTCAGGCGAAATGGAAGGGGTCACAGGAAAATTTCTGGATAAAAAAGAAATTTCCGGAATTAAGCCGGTCGGATTAAACACTCAAAACAGAAAACGGATCTGGAAGGAAAGCGAGGAACTCATTAAAAAAGCCCTGAAAAAATAAGGGTGCAGGGCCGTTACACTTTTCAGGATTTTTCAAGCTAAAGTGAAAGTTTTACTATGGCCTGAATGCACTATAAAATTGGCAGGAAATATTTATTTCTTATTCCGTCTCTTCTTACCAGCAGCAACTGTGCGTGCACTATCACGTAATTGCTTTCTTTCATGTGCTTTCTCTTTAACTTTTCTGGCAAAATCGGGGAACTCCATGATTACTTTATCAAACACTTCTTTATCCAACGCATACAAATCGCAATAATCTATAGCTCTTACCGATGCCGTTCTCGGACATTTTAACAAAAGCGCAATTTCTCCGAAAAAGTTTCCTTCATGCAAAACAGCATGCACCTGACTGCCGTCACCGGAAACAACTTCAAGACTTCCGCGATTGATGAAATACATTTTATCTCCGATTTCACCTTCCTCGAAGATATATTCTCCCGGAGTGCAGACAACCGGCTTCAAATTGAAAACCAGTTTTGAAATTATATGTTCGCTCGCGTTGTGAAAAAGCGGAACTTTATCGAATACCTCCCTGTTCAGGTAGAGGGAAACTTTCATTTTTAAAGCGGATGGTAAACCGTCAGTGATAATGGTTTCATCATACCCGCGTTTAGTTTCCCAGAGGTAGATGAAATAATCAGAAATTTTATTTTTTAGATCCTGCGGGATTTTCTTATATTCCATAAAACTATCGAGTCTTGCCATTTTTTCGGAGAATTTTGATTTGCTGATGTCCCTGTTTGCGATGAGACTTGCAATAGATCCGATTACATATCCATATAGACCGGCTCCGAGGAGTTCTACAAAGATGCTGAATAATGTTTGGACTGTTGTCTTTGCAGTAATATCACCGTATCCGATTGTAGTCAGGGTTGTAATGGCCCAGTAGAGAGAGCGGACATACAAGTGTATTTTTGTTCCCTCTTCGACTGAAAATCCAAGTGCAATCCAGCAGCAGGCAATCCAATGTGCGGTTAGAATGATCCAGAATCCAAAGTAGGTTAATTTAGTCAAAAGTGTATCATGAAATTCATTCAGATCCCAACTGCGAAGAATTTTCGCAAGATCAAAGAGACGAAATACGCGAAGAATTCGAATAACGCGGATCAACCGAAGAAGTGCAAATACGCTAAAGGATGCAGGTATCAGTTCATGAGCAATTAACAGCTCAAGAGGAACCGCTGTCAGGATATCGAGATAGAACCCGGCTGATCCCGGATATTTCTTATTTTTTTGAGGAGAATATTTCTTACCCGGATCCATCGGAATAAATAGCCGGATGATCAGATCCAGGACCAGTGTTACCGAAATGGTATATTCAAAAAGCAGGAATATTCCCGACAAAGGATATGCGAAAACAATTCGCAGTGGTATTTCTGCAGCCATGAAAACGCAAATAACCGGCAGGTAAAATTTCCAGAATTGTTTTAGCCTGGGTAGTGCGATTTGCTCCGGTTTCAAAATAAAAGTCAAAGTATTTAGTGAGAACTCAAACGGGATTTTCAATCCACAATCTGAAACGTAACTCTCTCCGCGCTATAATCTCCAAGCTTATTTTTTTTAATCACTGTTTGAATCCCGCGAAAAGTCTTTATTTTATCCTTCCCTACTTCACGGAAAACTGCTCCCGATGGAGATTTGGAATCGGAAAAAAATTCGGTGTCTTTTGAAACCGCAATTGCCTGGATATATTCAAAGCCTGGAGTTCCGGTAACCTCCCATTCAAAATCATCATCGTCTTCCGGGAATGTATATTCTGTTCCGACTTTCAGAAGCTTGACAGAAGAATATTTGTTCGGAAACAATTGGGAAATCACACCCGATTTGTCTATTGAATAGATTTTCAGATAACATTCTGTAAGGGACGAATTCTTCGATTCAACTTTAAAAGTCAGCCTCACTTTATCTTTAACCCGGTAAATGGGATTTTTTCCTTTGTCCATTCTGATTTTAATTATATATGGACTGTTGGGATTTTCCATAAGGAGATAAATTGACAGAAGTTCGTCCAATGCGTTGCTTAAATCATCAACTGCCTTACTAAGAGTTTGTGCGGAAACCTTCTTCGCACCGACAACTATTCCTGTCTCTGTCTTCACAATCCTTGCTGTCAAAACATAAATCAGGCCAGCGGAAGATTCCTCTTTTTTAATCTCACCCAGAATCAGGTGAGAAGCTCCGGAAATCTTTCCCATTTCAAGAACTTCTTCCTCTTTTACGAGACCCGATTTTGTAAAACCAATTTCGTCTAACGCTTTTTTGAGCTGACCTTTTTCAACAAATTTGAATTTCTTCGTAGATGCAAGGTTGCCAAGAATAAACGCGCCCGCCTCTTCTCCTAATTTCGGATCGGCAGACTGGAACGGCATCACTCCAACAATAGAGGATTCTGAAAATATATGAGTTACGGAATAGAGAATTAAAAAAATGAACCGAAGCATGATTTCTCCTGAATGCGGATTTACTGTAAGTCCGACATAGGTATATTGTAAATCCATTAAAAATTACTGTTTGGCTCACTCAAAAGGCGAAAATTAGAGCGGAGACGATTTACTGGCGGATTCTGTAGGTTATTTTGCGATGAACCTCGACCGGAATTCGGAATTGAACGAGGATGCGCGAAGAAAATTTTGAGATCGTTGGGGGAACTCCACGATCAAACAATTTTTCAGTGAGCAGTGCACTCCAACCGGCGATATCGAGAATTAAAAGTAATGTAAACAGTCCTGTCTTGGTCAGACCCAAATAGTCTGATAATACATCAAATTGAATCCAATCCGGATTAGTTGGTCTAAAATTCTGTTTCACCAGATCTTTACCTGGATTCTGATAGCTTTTTTTCACAGTTTTCCTGCTACCGAGTGCTCCCGACATGATTATAGGGCCATACCGTTTAATCAGAAAATGGAAATAAATTTCCCTGCTCGTCCTCTCAGTACGTTCCGCAAAATCTGCAAGAAACCGTCTTGGGATCAGAAGAGACGACTGTGTTCGAGGATGCTCTACCGGATATATCGTCATATTTGGCATTCCTTAAAATAGAATAGTGCCCGTTTCAACTTCGAACCGAAACACTCCTTTATATCAGGTAAAAAAAGTTGAATTCGGTTTGCCTTTTTATCGAAATAATCTGGATTTCTCGAATTTTTTTAGGCGATTCAGAAAAAATAGGTATAGGGCTGCGGCTTTAGCTAAAAATCTGATAAGTCAGGATTCAGAGCCTTTTACACCCGGAATAGAAATGCAACGGCCCCTCAAATGGCCAGCTAAAAGAGTATTGAATTACCCTCAACTTGTTAACTAACTGTTTATTTAATAAAGTTTGACTCGAAATTCTGAGTCTAAAAAATGAAAAAAACTATGAACATTGCAGCCTTATCAATCAAACGACCTATTTTTATAAGCAGTATTGTCATCCTTATGTTAGTTACGGGTTGGATATCTTTGACCCGTCTTGGAGTAGATCTTTTTCCCGACGTGAATATACCGGTAGTTACAGTTAACACTGTATATCCCGGCGCCGGCCCGGAAGAAATTGAAAACCTTATCTCGAAACCATTGGAAGAACAGCTCAGCTCGATTGCGGGATTAAAACGTTTAACTTCACGAAATCAGGAAAGTCTTTCTCTCGTAATTGCAGAATTCACTTTGAATACGGATATCAAATATGCGGAACAACAGGTTCGGGATAAGACAGCCCGTGTAAGACGGCTGCTTCCGGATGGTATCGAAGAACCTGTAATCATCAGGTTTGATCCTGCAGACCAGCCGGTAATCCGTTATGCGTTAGTCGCCGATCTTCCACCCGCGGATCTTTTTGATCTCGCGAAGGAAGAAATAAAACCTCAAATCGAGCGGATAAAAGATGTAGGCTCAATTAAAATTTCCGGTGGCGTGAGAAGAGAAATTCAGATTGAACTCGAAAGAGACAAAATGAATGCATCCCTGATTCCTGCAGTCGCTATTGCGAATCAGTTGAAGAGTGCGGGCAGCAACGTCCCGGTCGGTAAGCATGATCTTGGAAGTAAGGAAACATCTTTTAGAACTATTGGCCGGTTTGAAACATTAAAGCAAATTGAAAACGCAATTGTTTACTTCGGTGGTGAAATCGGGAATTCGGTAACTTTGAAATCGTTGGGAAAAGTTAAAGACGGAACCGAAGACGAGGTGACTTTAGGAACAATATACGCACCGTCAGACGGCCAGGAAATGCAAAAGCCTGATGGATTTTTCAAGCGAATATTCAATAAATCAAAACCGCAGGATATCAAGCGTTCAACAAGATCCTCCATTTTCCTCGAAGTATACAAACAATCAGGGACAAACACTGTTTCAGTTGCAAACGCTGTGATGGACAAGATCACAAAAATCAATGAAACGCTAAAAGACCGGGAAGGAAAGCCTTCAGTCACGCTTGTATTCGACGGTTCAAAGTGGATTAAATATAATATTGAAGATGTAACAGAAGCGATCATTCTTGGGATCATTCTTGCCGTAGTAGTGGTTTATTTATTTTTAGGGAATGTCCGTTCCACTATCATAACCGGTCTGGCGCTTCCGAACAGCCTTCTTGGCGCATTCATCCTGATGTACCTGATGGGTTTCACAATAAATGTCATGACCCTCCTTGCGCTTTCCCTGACCGTAGGACTTCTCGTCGATGATGCGATTGTCGTCAGAGAAAATATTTTTCGAAAGCTCGAAGCGGGAATGCCTGTGGTAGAGGCTGCAGAAAAAGGAACTGCCGAGGTGACGCTTGCCGTTATTGCAACGTCAGCTACCGTGATAGCCGTATTTCTTCCTGTTGGATTTCTCAGTGGAATGGTTGGTCAATTCTTTAAACAGTTCGGGCTCACCGTAGTCTTTGCTATGATCATAAGCCTTTTTGATGCGTTGACCGTTGCACCAATGCTGAGTGCATATTTTGCCGGTAAAATCACGCATAAGAAAAACTTCGTGATAGCTGCGTTCGAAAGATTTCAGGATGGTCTGGAGCATCTCTACGGAAAAGTGATGGAATTCGGACTCAGGAGGCCATGGGTAGTTCTGGTCGCAGCCTCTCTTGTATTTTTTGGGAGTATATTTTCCTTATCTTTCGTGAAGAAAACATTTCTTCCTCCGAATGATCAGGGTGAATTCATGGTCTATCTCGAATTGCCACCAGGAACATCTCTAAAAGGCACTCAGGAAGTTGCGGTCAAAGTAGAAGAAAAACTGAAAGCCCTTTCCGAAATAAATCTAATAGCAACAACAGTTGGAAATCTTGATGGAGAACCAAATATTGCCACCCTTGCTGTTGCCCTTGTAAAAAGAGATTTAAGAAAAAAAACCACGGCGCAGGTTAAAGAGGCAATCAGGGAATTACTGAAAGAATTTGCATTCGCTAAACCCAGAGTGAATGACTACAGCGCGATTGGTGGAGTACAATATCCTTTTAATCTGAATATTATGGGAGATGATCTCGAAATTCTTCAGAAATATTCAGAAGAACTGATGGTCCGGTTGAAAAAAATTGAAGATCTAACGGATATTGGAACTTCTTTTGTTGGTGGTAAACCGGAATTCCAGATAAAACTGGATCCTGATAAAATGCAGCGTCTCGGTGTAACGCCGGGTATTGCCGGATCGGAACTCCGTTATCATGTCGCAGGTGATGTCGTTGGTAAATTTCACGCGAAAGGTCTGGAGTATGATATCCGGATGAGACTACGACCGGAAGAAAGAGATTTGCGTTCAACATATCACAACGCGAACGTTCCGAATATTACGAACCGGATGATTCCGCTTTCGGCAATCAGTTCAGGAACAGAAAAGCTTGGCCCATCGAGGATTATACGCCAGGACAGATCCCGTGTTGTTCCGATTACAGCCAACCTCGCACCAAAAGGAGCGATCGATAGTGCATCTGTAGCTGCCACGAAAATTCTGGAAAAGGAATTCCCATTACCAAAAGGAGTGAAATATGCATTCGTTGGTCAATCGGAGGACCTCAAGGAACTGATAGCAAATATTGTCCTGGCATTCGGGATGGCTCTGATTTTTATCTATCTCGTTCTTGCGAGTTTGTACGAATCATTCATTACTCCAATTACCATTCTGATCGCCATTCCACCGGCAATTTCCGGGGCATTCCTGGCCCTCGCAATTACCGGGGAGATGCTGAATATTTTTAGTATGATTGGTGTAATTCTGCTGATGGGTCTTGTTACGAAGAACTCCATCCTGCTCGTCGATTATGCTCTTCAGGCAATTCGCGAAGGCAAGTCCCGGGACAAGGCAATTTACGAAGCCGGAAGAGCCCGGCTCCGGCCTATTCTTATGACAAGTCTTGCAATGATAGCAGGAACAATTCCGATTGCACTCGGCCTCGGTGAAGCTGCAAAATCAAGAACCGCTATGGGAATTGCGATTATCGGTGGACTGATAATTTCAACACTTGTCACGCTAATAGTTGTCCCGGCGATTTTCGGATACATTGACCGGCTACGGGAATTTATTGAAAGTAAATTTACACCCGATTATGATATGCAAACACATCCGGCTCATCCCGTTGTTAATTCAATAGAACCTCCACCTGCTCTCGTCACGGAACTAAAACAGGCCAGAAAGGGAAAAAAGAGTAATTTGAATTGAAAAAAGAATAGTTTTCTAAATTGTGAAGTTCTGATTCCGGGAGTTATATTTTCCCGGAATTCCGGAACGAGATGAAAATTCTATTTGATGCCTCCTCTTTAAATTTCCCTCTCACAGGGATTGGTTATTATTCTCTTAATCTCCTGAAAGCAATCGTTGAAGCAAAGACAACTCATTCCATTGAACCACTATTCCTCAACC
>JAIOQL010000364.1 GCA_021413405.1 Leptospira sp. | reverse complement strand
GATAGTTTTGTCCCAATCTTCCAGTTGTTTATAAGGCTCAACAAGCGGATATAGAAGAACTACCAGCCTCGCCCTTTCCCTGTGCCCAAGCATGATCCTTTCTATTTTCTCAAAGAAAGGAATATCTTCATAATTATTTTGAACAAGTATTGGCCAGATTTCATCCAGCTGGATATAATCTTTGACTTTTGCAAAAGATTCAGCAGCCTGTTTCAGGAACTGCATAGCTTTTGGCTTATCATCATCTAAAATAGATAGTGCATATTTCTTTGCAATCTCAGGATTTTTCCTGTCATGCTTTGCAAGCTTTTCGAGGACAACTTTCAGCTCTTTATTTTTCTTTTGTTTTTCAAGCGCTTCCGCCTTGAATTTCAAAGCAAGACGCTGATCGCCAAAGCTAAGAATGTTTTCAGTTATATATTCAATGTGAGGCCATTTTCCATATTGACGGAATGCTTCCAGGAGGGTCTTGAGATGATTTGATTCTTCAATTTTATTCTGGATCAGGGAAATGATTCCCAAAATATATTTCGCAGAAATACTTTCAGGATGTTCTTTTATGTGTTCTTCTACTCTGACCTTGACTTCATCCAGTTTGTCTTTTGATTTGTAAAACTCAATGAGATCATCCAGTATCTTGAATTTAGTAGAGGGAATGGAACTTGCGTCTGTCCTTACATATATCTCTTCGTTAAAGAGAGAAGTGAGCTTATCCAGATCATTAGCCGTTTTTTCTGTTACTGCAACTGTTTCATCAGACATTGGGAGATACTCCGGGAAAATTAGTAAAAATTCGAAACGATTTTTGTGAAAAAAAGGGCTTCAATCCAAACTATTCAGGTCTGGCTGTCACGTAAACCATAAAACATAGCCCAGAATTGAATATGAAGACAAAAAAAAACCCACAAAAGTGGGCTTTTTCTCACATTTTCGCAAAATATTGTTTATTTTTGCGTTTTATTTACGGTTGGCCTGCCGGTTTTTCTGCCTTTTTGTCGCCAGCGCAACCTTTATCGGATTTAACCTTGAGCATTCTTTCCAGTTTTTGCTTCTGGAGGCAATCGGTTTCATCAAAATCAATTGTAGCCCCATCGAAATGAACCTCAAATACATCTGTTAACACCCGTAGCTCATCAAAGAAAAGGTATACAATTTCTCCACTGGTATATGGAGTCGACCGGATCTTGAATTGTTTGAATACGAGAGTTTTGACTTGCGGATATGAATCTGCATTTTGAGGAACGTTGACCGGGATTTGAACAGTCATTGGTCTCCAGCCTACAAAATCTACTGATCCGAATTTGAATATGTGGGTGTCACCCTTCCAATCCTCGAACCAGCCTTCAAGCTCATATTCATTTCCCCTACCGCAAACCCAGACAGATACTGCTTTAGCCATTCCGGGCATTTCAACCCCATAGATTGGAAAAGATTTATCTTTATTGTTTTCATCCAGGTAGGCTCTTTGCCGGAGAACTTTATATTCGGGTACCCGCGGCGGACGAATTGTTACTTCATTATTGCCGGGATAGGTAAATTGAAATTTCACACCTAGGATTTTCGCGGTGCTGTTTTCAATGTTTTTTATATCTCCAGGTTTACCCGGAATAACTTTTACCTCACGTGCCGCCTGGGAAGATGGTGGAAGATTCGGATTGTAAGGATCTCCCGGTTTGGTCTGGGTGTCTTTATCAGTGTAGACTTCCCAACCATAAGGAGCACTCGGAGCCGGATTGTCCCATGACTCGAGAGTGACTGCTTTGAGTTCAGAGCTTTGAACATCATTCCCGATTGCAGTCTGAACACCTCTTTTCTGGGTGTAACCAACTCCTC
>JAIOQL010000363.1 GCA_021413405.1 Leptospira sp. | reverse complement strand
TAATTGTGGGCGACGGGTTTAATAGAATTATTTTATTTCCTGAAGAATAGCTGAAATCACTCACTTCCCTTAGTGCGCGAATCCCAACTGAAGAAACAAGAACAACCTCTTCCAGATCAAGAATTACCGGGTATTTTTTATTGCAGGCCTTAACTTCGTCAACAAATCTTTTGATGGTGAACGAGTTTATGGAGCCCTGAACACGCATGATGAAAACATTCTCAATGCGTTCTGTCTGAAAATTTATGTCCTGAAGGCTCACAAAAAGTATTGTAGTACGAAATACGAATAAGTGTAAATATTTAAAAAGCAAAATCCGGAAAGTTTTTTTATATACAAATGACCTCATTACCCCCAAGTGTACAGTTGTAACACAGGAAAGCCCGGACTTGAAGATAAAAGTAATACATCTTTTCAAAAAACTTGAATCAATCGAACAGGACCTCGCAGAACTAAAAAATACAAGCAGCAGGATTTCATCCGAAAGAGACTATTCAGGCTTTTTACGTGAATCTTTTTCCAGGGAAATGGAAAAACTGGAAAGTCAGAAGAAGGAAATACTGAATCTCTCCGTAATCGGGGCACCAACCGATTTCCAGAAACAAAGGAAAAATCAGCCGGATGAAATGAAGTCCCTTTACACTCAAAAAGAAAAGAATTTGAGCTCTTCTATTTCTATTGAAACGCCGGATAATCCTGCTTTATCAAAACCACCCCAGAAAAAAACTGAAAGACAACCACACAGGTATTAATATGAATAAATCCGTTTCCTACTCACTGCTTATAGCAGTAGTTTTCACAACCGTTTATTGCAAACGCGACAGCGACATACTGGCAACATTCAAGGGAGGAACCGTTCTACGGTCCGATCTCCGCACATTCTATGAAGTCAAGGAAATTCAAATTAATAAGAATTCATCCTCTATTCAAAACCAGAGCGCAATCATCGAAGACATAGCTCTCCAAAAGATTGCGTTTACAGAGTATTCAAATAAATACCCTGTGCTACCGGAAGAATACAATAATCTTGTGAGCTTTATAGACGGCCAGTTGACCGCCCAATTGATCAAACGGGAATTCGTAGAAAATCTCAAAAAATCCAAAGAAGTTGAATTTGCAGAAACTCAGCTTGTCTTTATCAAAAAGGATAAGACAGGAAATCCCGACAGAATTCGGGCAACAAGGATTCTATCCGAGATAAACAACCTTAAATCGAACAAAGAAATAGCTGAATATGTATCAAAAAACACGGATGAAGAAGCCAGAAAATCAATCGGGGGACTACTGGAGCCTCATTGTATGAATTGTGGAAATGATCCGTTAAAGGAGATTCTCTCAAATGCAGGAAAAGAAATTCAGGACAAAAAATTCATACTCAAGGAACTGGATGGAAATATCTACATTATACGTGTCATTGAAACGAGAAAAGTTTCCCCTTCAGATATTGAAAAATTCGTAACAAGAAAATTTAACGAATTTCATAGCATGGCAACCGCTTACAAAGAAAATGCAAAATCTGAGCAGGAAAAACAATCCGCTGCTTACTATGCTGACGATAAACTCAAAGAAAAAGCAAAAATGACCGCTGAGCATATTTTGAAACAGTTCGAAAATAATCTCTGGATCGATGAATATAACAAATTGAAAAAGAATAGCCAGTTGACTATCTCCGGAAAAGCAACTGCAAAACCGACAGAGCTTAAAGAATCTGACTACCTGGAAAGCACTGAAATTTTAACAAAAAAAGACGGTACAAAATTTACATTTGGAGATCTTGAAAAAGAATTTAAAAAGATAAATATTTTTAACCGGAAAGCCGCGAATCCGACAAGAAAGGATGAAATAATGGAGCGATTGAATTTTTTCAACCAGATTTACCTCCCATCCTATATATTTTCTCAATCCCCG
>JAIOQL010000362.1 GCA_021413405.1 Leptospira sp. | reverse complement strand
TGAGGGGAGGAGGAAGATCGATATGCCTTCCTTTCAATAATGAAATTAAAATTACATTATATCTACAAAAATTTAAAGCAGTTGAATCGAATCCGTCTGCCTCATAATAGAATTTAAGAAAAACTTCAGAATCAGCGGGACTCGAATCCCAATTATAGGAAAAGCTTTTGTCCGGGATAGCCTGGGTAATTTTCTTTACTATTTTTTCAGTTCTGGGAAGAATTAGTCTCGTACGGGGTTTACCGGGGCGGGAATAATTCACAAGCAAACCCAGTGCCACAAAGATCAGGATCAGCCAGGTAATCTGTTTTCTATTTGATGGATTCACAATTCTATTTCCAGATTCGTTGATAAACAATCCGATCAGGAACCTCATGTAGCACCGAAGAAAAAAATCCAGAGATCAACGAGGATCATTTCTTTATCAACAGATCCTATTACATTTACGGGAAAAAATAATCAAAAATATACCTTCCAGAAAAAAAGACGAGAAAAAAGCAGGGCTTTTTTAAAATTTCACGAACGATAAACGGATATACGAAACAATTTCGCTAATTTTTTTTGATTCGGCTTTTTGGGAAATTATTTCATACTTTTAGATACGCATCGTCAATAACTGACACCGCGACAATTGGCCAATGGCTCTTTTTCCCAATATTTTTCCCGACGACTACCTGTCATTAAATAGAGAGGGCTACTGGTTTACGAAATAATTTCGCAGCGTTACTTTGAGTTGCCGCAAGTATGCAAAAATTATTCACCCAAGACATCCGTCATCAATATCTGACACAACAAGCTTGCGCATGATTGCGCCGTCAATGCTGCTTTTTTGTCAAATGGTAGTGATTGGAACTTTGTATTTAGAGATTTGAGCTTACATCGACTATAAAATATGTCACATCATCATTGAATTTATCTGTTCTGGAGAACGAAATAATTTCGGACAGAATTTTTTTCGTAAGTTCAAGGGAATTCATTTGAGAATTTGCTTTCAAAACAGAAAACACTTTTTCTTCCCCAAAGATCTCATCCTTTTCGTTCATTGTTTCAGTCAGTCCATCAGTATAAAAAAGATACCTGTCACCTTCATGGATTGCCTTTGTGTTTACAACGGGATGTATGACTTCGCGCCAACCAAGGAGGGCTCCCCTGCCCTGCAAAAAAGTTACATTTCCTGTTAAATGATTCAAGCAAATTAGTGGCGGATGACCGGCCACTGAGTATCTGATTTCCATTTCCCGTAAGTCAAATATTGCATAAATTGCACTGATATAATTTTTATTTAT
>JAIOQL010000361.1 GCA_021413405.1 Leptospira sp. | reverse complement strand
GATTTACCTGAGGAAATAAAATGATTAACGGCATCTATTTTAAATTCATCAGAATACGTTTCCCTTTGACTTGGTTTCTTTGACATTTTTATCCTCTTTTAAGGGCTAAAAAGTCTCCACTCTTTCGGATACACTCCAAATAGCCCGCGTATGAGTTTTCTTAACAAAAAGGTTTTTTTTTGGTAATGCGAAAAATTTAAATTAACAAAAACTATTTCGGTATTGACTTCTTCCCTTTTATCCGTTCCGTACCATAACTTATATCTAACCAAATTGCCGTAATTTAGCAGATTTAGCAGAAATTTCTTAAGCCGGATAGGTAGACTTGCCAAAAATTGTTTTAAACGAATGTAAGGATTTTGAGGACCTTTAGGCTTGTCCTTGTCATTGATCATTAATTCAATTCTTTTTATAAAGCTACTTTTCCCGGTTCCCCGGTAGCCCGAAATCAGATAACAGGTCGGAGGACCAAATTTTATGTCCTGAATTAAATCTTTTATCCCAGGATAAAGAAACTGAAACAATTCCTTGTTCGTTTCGCTATAAGGAGAATCGGATAGTAGTTTGTGGTTGATTCGTATATTCAAAGTTTTTGCGATTAGTGAATAATTTGCTATTTCTATGAATTATTGAATAGATGGATTTAGGAAACAATTTTATTCATGCAGAAACGATTTTATGAAACAGAAAGAATCTAAAGGTATTTCGGCAACTGATTACCATTCCCTATTAAAAGACATTTCACAAATCTACGAAGTGTCACTGAGTGACGGTACGGAAAACTGGAACAAGACGGCGCTTTTTTCTAACTGGAAAATTGGGGAAAGGATTGTGAAAATAGAGCAGGGGAATCAGAACAGGGCTGCGTATGGAATCGGGATTTTGAAGAATCTTTCCCGGGATCTGAATCGGAAATTCGGGAAAGGTTTTTCGGAAAGGAATCTGGCATATATGCGATCTTTTTATCAGGTCTATGATCTGCGGGCAATTCATCCGGAGCTTTCCTGGTCGCATTATACATTATTGATGTCAGTGGCAGATGCTGCGGATCGTTTGGGTCTGGAAAAGAAAACAATCAGGGAGGGTCTTTCTCTTTTAGAATTACGGAAATTTGTTGACAAGGTTATTGCGCGGGAAGCTGAAAAACCGGGAGCGGGGGTTCACAATAAACCAATGAAAGACAGGCTGCAACGGCCTTCTATGGAACTTTATACATATCGCGTATCCCGTAATTTTTCTTCTGATTTTGCAGACAGTTTGCAAAATCTGGATCTTGGCTTCTTTGTGAAAGTAGCCGGTGCGATAGGCGATATTGCTAAGCTTAAAATTGGAGCAGTAGTGAAGGTATTGAAGAGAGGGAAGGGCTTTTCTTTTGAAACAGGTGCGGATTTAAAGGAACTGTTTACTTACAAAGCTTACCTTGAGAAGGTTGTGGATGGTGACACCCTTGTTGTGACTATTGATCTGGGGTTTAATACATTTCTGGAACAAAGGTTGAGATTCAGAGGTCTTGATGCGCCGGAGCTCGGCACGAAGAAGGGAATGGCTTCGAAAAGATTTGTCGAGTCACGATTGAGGAATTGTAAGTTTTTGATTATTAAAACTCACGGTAGCGACATTTACGACCGGTATCTCGTAGATGTGTTTTATCTTAAGGGTGAAACGAATGAAGAGAAAGTTTTGTCGGAAGGAATTTTTTTAAACAATGAGTTATTGGACGATGGATTCGCTGTGCTTGTGTAAAAACCCCCGCGCTTTGCGCTGTCCCCCTTGAGAAGGGGGCGTCTTGATATAGATATTTTTTCAATTGAGATTGCCACGTCGCGATGCTCTTCGCAATTACAAGCAATACGGAATCGTCAAAGCCCCACGGAGCGAATCGGCAGATGCGAGAGAGGGGTGCCGCCTGAGCGGGTCTTTTTCTTTCTTATTCTACATAGAAAAGAAAGAAAGTAAGGAGGAATAGATATTGATTAGAATAATATTCTGTCCGGCAAGAATATTTTAAAAATACTTTTTTAATAATTTTTCTTTTAAAGTGAGAATATAAAATACGATTTTGCGTCAGGGATGGTAGGGATCGCGAAGCGGGTGCGAAGCACCGAAGCGATAGCGAAGTCCCGAACAGCCCGCCCGGACGCCCGGAATTTATTTCAGAATTTCTTCGAAAGAAATGTTTTTTTTCAGAGTCGTGGGAACAAAAACAACTTCTCCACGTTTCAGTGGAACTTTCGGTATCATCCATCCGATTCCTGCGTAGAATGGAAGAAAGTATTTTCCGATAAAAAGAGCACCCGGTGCGTCAAATGCCGTGGTCGCAATAATAATGTTTCCGTTGTAGCCTGTTTTGTAGATTTTTCTGACAAGGTAGAATCCTGAGAGTTGTGTTTCCATTGTGATATCGCTCACTACAGTGTGGAAATTTTCTTTCTGGAAAAGTTCAAATCCT
>JAIOQL010000360.1 GCA_021413405.1 Leptospira sp. | reverse complement strand
GCATGGAAGAGACGTTGTGATCCTTCTCGATTCGATCACCCGTCTTGCAAGAGCCTATAACCAGGTAATCCCTACTTCCGGAAAAATTCTTTCAGGTGGTGTGGATTCAAATGCACTCCACAAACCAAAACGGTTTTTCGGAGCTGCGAGAAACATAGAAGAAGGTGGCTCTTTAACAATAATTGCAACCGCTTTGGTCGATACCGGTTCGAAAATGGATGAGGTGATCTTTGAAGAATTCAAAGGCACGGGTAACATGGAAGTACATCTTGACAGAAAGTTATCCGACAAACGGATTTTCCCTGCAATCGATATAAATAAGTCGGGAACAAGGAAAGAAGAATTGCTCCAAAAATCGGAAGTATTGCAAAAGGTTTTCGTACTAAGAAAGGTGCTTTCCCCTATGAGTATCACGGAAAGTATGGAATTATTACTCGAAAAAATGCGCGGAACCAAGACAAATGAGCAATTTCTTGGCAGCATGAACTCATAATAGGAGATTTTTATGAAAGAAGGAATTCATCCAAAATATAGAGAAGTGATTTTTAAGGATTTTTCGTCCGAATTCACTTTTAAATCAAAATCTACGGCAAATACGAATGAAACAATCACCTGGGAAGATGGCAAAACCTATCCATTGATCAAACTGGAGATATCCAGTGCTTCTCATCCGTTTTTCACCGGAAAAGCAAAACTCGTAGATACTACTGGAAGAGTAGATAAATTCAAGAAAAAATACAAGATGAAATAGGAGCTTCTCCTGCTTCGTCTTTTTTCCAATTCAACGATTTATGTAAATAGACCGCTGAGACACAGCACAATTCAATTTATTGGAACTGTCTCCCGGTTTGACCGGAATCCTTTTCGTCATTGGAAATTCTCTGTCGCTGGAATACTTTAGTAGTTCCTTTTACTATAAATCCTTCAAAAAGCATGTCTAATATGTAGAAGAGATCATATGGCTGGGTAATGGATTTTAACAAATTTAAAGAAATAAACGATCAGAAGATGAACTACAGGGAAATGGAAGACGCCACAGTCGTTTCCAATTACCGGAACGTTGGCTGCGGTGATGGGTATCGCATATATCTTAAAATCAATGACCAGAATGTAATCTCTGATGCCAGCTATACCACGACCGGTTGCGGTTTCGGAATAACGGCACTTGCAATGGTAACAGAACTTGTAAAAAATAAATCTGTGGATGAGGCAAAACTCATCACCGCAGAAGATGTTGAAAAATTATTCGAATTTCCCGAACGAAGAAAAAACTATCCTGAATCCGGCGTTGCCGCGCTGAAACTTGCGTTAAGCGACTTTGAAAATGGAAAAGGTATCCCGAAAGAGAAAAGAATCACAAAAGCAAAAGCTCTATCGGTCCTCGCAGAAAAAGGTAGTCTCAAAAATGAAGATCTTTCCAGTATAATACTTGAAAATGAAATTTTCGAAAATGTAGATTTCTCAGGAGCAAATCTTCACAACGCCTATTTACAGAATACGAAAATGGCAGGGGCGAATTTCGAAGGTGCAAACCTGAGAGCAGCATTCCTGAACAACGCCGACCTCCGTAACACGAATTTCAGAAATTCAGACCTGAGATGGGCAAAACTCGCAGGAGCGAAAATTGAAGGAGCCGATTTCACAGGTGCGTTATACGACATCGGAACCAGGCTCGACCAAAACCAGATCCATATTTTTAAAGATATGATAAAAGCCGGAAAAGATTTATACCTCGAATCGGAAACAGGCGCGGTATCTTGAAAGCCGGTGATAGAATGAAGCTGCTAAAAAAAACGTTTATGCAGGATGGCATTTTTATTCTTACAAATTCAATGGTCGAAATTGCTGAAATCACCCCGGACGGAATAAATGCGATGTACAATGACAAAGAAGGATTTCCTCACATTGTCCGGAATCTACATGAAGAGGATCTCGGTCCTCTTTAGTGCCTGTTTAATACTGTTATCAAAAGAAAAGATGTTACACTTCCTGAAAGGAGATTTCCAGAATCCTTTTGCCCTGACGCACCAAAGAATCTTTGAAGCTTTGAATATAGTTTAAAAATTTTCTGATGGTTTTAACCGGATGCCATTTCATGAATTTTGTAGGGACTCCAACAAAATTCTGCCAAGCGCCTCCATTTCCTCCGCTTTAAATCTAAAATTTGCAAAAATCGTATCGGCCTGCCAGGTGAACAATCTGCATTAAAAGAACTAAAACAACTCTTCTCAATCTCTGAGGCCTCATTCAAAATATCCTGTTCGAGTAAAAAAACAAAAACGAAAGTTGCAGATGCTCCATGCGCCCGGGCTATCGTCATTAATTCTATCCAGTCCTGTGCAAAGGGTCTAAATTTAAATTCCACCATATTTTCATCTCTATTCTGGTATTTTGTTCTCAATCCGGCAAATACCGGCAAAGATTTAATAAATTTTCCCGATCTTAACCGGTTTAGAAGAAAATAAAGATAAAGCCTGAGATTCCTATGCAGATCTATTCTGGCCCTCAATGCTTCTGAATAAATTTTCGGTACGAGAAAATCCGTAGACGTCGAAACTTCATGAAATATTTTTTTTTCAACAGCGAATTGAATTTTTTTAGCAGAATTATTTACGTTCATACTAATTGTAGTTAAAATTTATTCACTTGAGAACGTTATTTCACAAAAAAAAATCTCAATTTCAGAAAATATCACAATTTTTTCAAATCATCCCTTCAGATTGACATTTGATTTTCAAATGTGTTAAAGACGGTTTAATTACAGACATACAGTTAAATTGTATAAATTTCTATAAATTCTAGTTTTCCTCTAACCTGAATCCGATCGAGAAATTCTGTCGGAATTGAATTTTCCAATGCTTTCTTTGTTGAAACTGAAATCAATATATCCCTTTTCACATCCTTGCAATAGCCTTCAAGCCTCGAAGCTATATTTACTGTATCTCCAATCACTGTATATTCCATCCGGGAGTCAGACCCAATGTTCCCTGCAAGCACCGGCCCGGAATGAATTCCTATTCCTACTCTGATTTCCGGAAAATTCTCCTTTTGAAACTCGACATTCAGTTTTTTCAATGATTCTCGCATTTTCAATGCTGCATTTACAGAGCAAATTGCATGCTCTGAATTCAGAACCGGCAATCCAAACACTGCAAGAATCGCATCGCCGATATATTTATTGACGAAACCGTTCTCACTTACTATGCACTCACTCATCTTTTCAAAATATCTGTTCAGCCAGTCCACAACCGCATCCGGGCGCATTTTTTCTGTGAGAGTGGTGAATGACCTGATATCAATGAATAAAATTGAAGCATCTTTAATTTCTCCACCGAGAACGAGTTTTCCTTTCAATAAATGATCCCGCACACCGGGATCAACCAGTTTACCGAATGTATCTTTGATAAACTCTTTCTCCCGGAGACCGGCGGCCATATCATTGATTCCTTCGCCAAGATTGCCTAGCTCATCATTTGAGACTACATGAACGCTAACAGTTAAATCTCCTTTCTGTATAATATCCGTTGCATTCTTCATTTCGAGAATGGGATTTTCAAAAAAATCTGCCTTCAGGTAGGTTAGAAATATTCCAATGCATGCGGATAGTAAAACAATTATGGAAACAGGAAATATCATTTCCCCGGATCCTGTTCGGGCAAGAATTGAAATCAGAATATTAAGCAGAAGGATTAGCGGAGTAATTGCGACTGCTATATAAAATATATAGAATCTTACTTTTATGGAAAGCCGGATGGTTCCTGGAACCTCCGAAAGGTTGGAGTGGCTAAAAATATAATTAATCACGAATTTTCTGTTCAGAAAATCAATTGTATAATAAATAAAAACAAAACAAAGGTTTGATAAGAGTAAAAGAGTGAGTACAAACCGTATGAGCAGGGAATTTGGCGGGACTACTCCATGAAAATAGGATCCGATAAAAAAAGGACTCCCCCCGATTCCCCATCCGACGAATCCGACGACTCCCGAAATAAAGGCGCTGTTGAGTATAATAGATTTAACTTTTTCAGGGATTTCAGAAAAATTTTTTGAAAAGAAGAATTTTAAAAGCGGGTAAAAATAGACAGATATAATAATAACCGGAATAAGGAAGGAGAAAATTCCGAAAATTTCATAGCCGCTCTGTATTCTCAGAACAAATTCAAGTTCAGTTTGGGTGTAGATATAAGGAGAAATAAAGTTGATGCTCGCAACAACAAGGCCATTGGCACTCATAGAAATGAAAAAATAGGAGAGTATGATAGTAAGGAATTTGCTTCTCGTAATTTCCTTTTTTCTGTTCAAATGAAAACCTGAAATTTCAGATGCCTGATTTAATCCGTTCCATTGCTTCGATTACATCTTCCCTTTTTCCAAAAGCACTCAACCGGAAATATCCTTCACCGGATGGTCCGAAACCGGAACCGGGAGTTCCTACGACCTGTACCTTTGAGAGGAGTGTATCAAAAAAATCCCAGGAAGACTGACCTTTCGGGGTCTGAAGCCAGATATAGGGAGCATTAATCCCGCCATATGTTTCATATCCGTTAGCCGACAATGCCCTCCGGATCAGGGATGCATTTTGCATATAATACCCGATATTGGCACTGATTTCCTTTTTTCCGTCGGCAGAAAAACAGGCAGCGGCGGCTTTCTGAACCGGATAAGAAACGCCATTGAACTTAGTAGTGTGACGCCTGTTCCAGAGTGAATTGAGTGAAATTTTTTCTCCCGACGAGGTGTAGCCCACCAGCTCTTTAGGGATCACGAGATAGGCACATCTCGTTCCTGTGAATCCGGCAGTTTTGGAAAAGGATCTGAATTCCATTGCAACTTCCTTAGCACCTTCAATCTCGAATATGGAATGTGGAATTTCTTTCTCTGTAATGAATGCCTCGTAGGCAGCGTCATAGAGAATTACTGATCTGTTCTTTACCGCATAACGCACCCACTCGGTCAGACGTTCTTTCGTTATGACTGTCCCGGTCGGATTGTTAGGGTAGCACAGATAAATCAGATCGGGTCTTTCTTTTGGAAGCTCAGGTGTAAAATTATTTTCTTTTGTCGCAGGAAGATAGATCAGGTTTGAATATCTCCCGTCTGATCCGGGATTTCCGGCTCGGCCTGCCATTACATTTGTATC
>JAIOQL010000359.1 GCA_021413405.1 Leptospira sp. | reverse complement strand
TGTTCTGCAAACTGGTTATCAATATATTCCAAAACTCCCGGAACATACGGAGCATCAATTACAGCTTGGAGAATGATTTCACTATATCTGGAGCAATAACTCACTATTTCGTCACCGTTTAAATTTCGCCCGATATATTCGCGAAAATAATATGGAATTTTCTCAAAACGTGAAACGCCTCCGTGCTCTAAATGATGATGCCTGACCTTCTCCTGGATGTCAGTCCCGAATTCCCGGAAAAGTTCGAGATACCCGTTTGTTTTAACATCTCCGGATTCCTTAATTACTCCATCAAAATCCCAAAATACAGTTTCGTATTTTTTAAGATCAAATCTCATTGATCAGGAAAATTCCGCAATGACTGTAACCGGTGCACCATCCGACCTTTCGTAGAGCAATGGTGAAACAGTAACCCGATTTGGTATTTTTTCAAGCACCGAAAGTTTCATGTCTTCAATTATCAGAATCGGCTCTCCCAATTCCTCATTTTTTAAAGGACTGCCAATTCCTGTTTTTGCGAGAAAGGCCTTATGTGCGATTCTTCCGGTTTCTCTATGCTGATAACTGCTTAAAGAAATAAAATCAAACCCAATCATTTTCATTTTTCTGTTTTTGCGGAGCCAAAGTCCAATTTCAGGAGAAATTCCCGGATTACGGAAGATATAATCTTCTCTATCATATTCATTTTCGTGATTTCTTTTTTTTTCGAAACCGGTACGAATCAGCAGCAAATCTGTATTCACCGGGATACTTTCAAGTTTTCTCTGAAAATTTTCAAGCCTGATCAGACTTCCTGCCGTAACTTCTGAATCGATCAAAAAAATATTTCTACAAATCCAGAAAGAAGAATCATATTCTTCAAGTGCTTTTCCTGATTCATCGAAATGCAAAGGAGCATCAATATGCGTTCCGCTATGGCCGGGAAATTTCAGGAAAGTATGATTGGTCGAATCACCATCGGAAATTTTTTTCACCCGTTCAAGACTAATGTGATCTTTCCCGCCATACAATGGAGTTCCCGGATCAAGGATATGACTGAGAAACATACTGGTCAATTTTTGTCTGATTCGCTGATTTCAACCAGACATTCGATGAGTCCCTGGCCCATATCGGTAAATATATCTGGTGCAAATTTTTCGCCGATCTTCGGTACAAAACTGTAGGGCGTGACTTTATAATGGTCACTTTCGCCTGACGCATCAAAATGAATCTTAACCGGTTTCTTCAGAATTTCCCGGATCATTTCAGCCAGTTGAGAAACTGGTATCGCCTGGTGACCTGTGATAACAAACCTTTTATTATAATATTCGGGGCTAATAATTTTTGCGGAAATTTTTGCTGCATCCCGAACGTGTATATATTCCCGGATATCGCTACCCGTCCCTTTAATCCGGATCTCACCATTTTCTATTGCTGATTTCAGATAGCGATGAACAGAATTTCTCAAGTCGGAACGTGGTCCATAAAGTGTTCCATAACGTAGAATTGTAAAATTTAGCCCATGCCTTTTCTGGTATTCCTCGATAAATATTTCCGAGGATTGTTTGCTGCACCTGTAGAATCCGCCAGACTCAGAATAAACATAAATCGTGCTGGCATAAATATATTGCTTCAAGCCGGATTTGATACAGGCTTCCAGAATATTGATATTTCCAATAACGTTAAGCATAGCCGTTTCCGTTGGATTTGCGGATGCAGTATCAAGATCAGCATAGCCTGCAAAATTATACACTACATCCTGATCTGAAATTGCTTCTTCAACTTTTCCTTTATCAAGAATATTTCCGATGATCAATTGCTGATCCTTCCTCAGAAATTCTGACTGGCGGAGATCAAATATAGATACCTGATTTCCATATTCTGAAAGTTTATCAGCAACATGAGATCCGAGAAATCCTGACCCTCCAAACACTATTACCTTAGTCATATTTTAATTACTCCAGCTGATATTCGTATTCTTCTGAAGGCACTTCATTTTTTAATGGTTCATTTTTGAAAAACCGGACAACGTCTTCCGTTGCCTGAAGTTCCATCTGGGATCTGCAATCGAATGAACATGATCCCATGTGCTGTGTTAAAAGAACATTTTCCAGTTCGAGCAGGTTCCCTTTATATGGCTCCTCTTCGAACACATCAATCGCGGCTCCCTGGATCATTTTTTTACTAAGTGCTTCGTAAAGGTCAGCTTCATTCACGATGCCCCCGCGTGCCGTATTTATTATGAAAGCACTTTCCCTCATTTTTGAAAGATTGGACAAATTGATCAGATTTTTTGTTTTTCCGGAGAACGGGACATGTAAGGAAACAATATCTGCATACTGGAGGATTTCTTCTAAAGAAGTTTGTCTGATCTGAATATTGAATTTCTGTTTTATCTTTTCAATTTCCTGTGTTTTATTTTTGATATCATATACCAGAATTTCCTGTGGGTGAAATTCTCCGAGCAAAAGGGAAACACTAAAACCGATCCTTCCGAACCCAACAAGACCTATTACTGACTCTTTCAGGCGCTTCCCCAATTTTCTGCTCCATATCCCTTTCCGGATTTCACGGTCGGCAGAAGTTACATGGCGGCTAACATCAAGCATCAATCCGATTGTTAATTCCGAAACTGCGTGTGTAACAGCATCTGGAGTATAGCAAACTGCTATTTTCTTTTGTTTGCATAGACTAAGAGGAACTGAATCCAGACCAATCCCTACTCTCGAAATTATTTTCAGAGATCTGGAACTTTCTATGAGGCGATTGACATTT
>JAIOQL010000264.1 GCA_021413405.1 Leptospira sp. | reverse complement strand
GAAGAGGATAAAAGCTAATCCATTCCGGGTTCATACTTTTCGATAAATCTTCCGGTATCACATCTTCCGATGCAGTTGTTTCAATAAAGAAATTAACGCGAATAAGGCGGATCGGGCACACGGGCACACTGGATAAATTTGCAAATGGTCTTTTAATTCTTCCTTTTGGCGATTGCACCGCTTTTTCTGAAATATTTCTGAAAAAACCAAAATCTTACGAATGCGAAATCCTCTTCGGAGTTAGAACGGATTCGGGTGATAGCGATGGCAGTGTCCTGGAAAAATGGGATGAATCAAGAACTTCTGATTTTTATTCCGAAAATTTGGAACAGATCCATACAGAAATCAGAAAAATCTCTGAATGGAAAATACAGATTCCACCAAAAATTTCTGCCTTGAAAATAAATGGGAAAAGGCAGGCGGATCTCTTCAGGAAAGGGGTTGAATTTGAATCTATTCCCCGTCCGATTGAAATTTCAGATCTTTCTTTTTCGGATCTGTCACCTTCCGGATTCCTGTTAAAGATCAGAGTGAGCTCTGGAACCTATATCCGGAAAATCATAGATGATTTGGGTGGGATCATACATCTTCCCATGTGCCTCAAAAGTTTGCGTAGAACCGAAATTGGATCAGTTTCCGTAACCGATGCGGTGACAATGGAGCAGATGCGGAATGGCGAAAGTAAATTCCTGCCACTGGAAGAATTGCTGCCATTACGGGTTATATTTGCTGATGCCGAAGAAAAAAAGAAGATTTCGCACGGACAGTATTTTCCAATTAGGGAAAATTTCAACACGGGGGATTTTCTGGTCAAAAGCGAAACCGGTGAATTGCTTGCCTGGTGCTCCTTTGATGACCTAAGGCCCTTTCACCCGTTTCGTTATAAAAAAGTGTTCCAGGGAGAATAAAATTGACTTCTCCTGTTGAGGTATCTTCCAAAACATGGTAAACGGGAAAATATTTTATAAAAAATGATAACAGCAGAAAAGAAAAAAGCAACCGTAGATGAATTTAAGAGAAAGCCAGCTGACACCGGTTCACCGGAAGTTCAGATTGCGCTTCTTGACGGCAGAATTAAAGACTTAAATATTCATTTTGAAACAAACAAAAAAGACCATCATTCCAGGCGTGGTCTGCTTAAATTAGTGAGCCAAAGAAAAAGGCTTCTTGATTATCTTCGTGGCGCAAACATAGAGAGATACAGGGAGCTTGTCAAAAAATTAGGCATCCGCAGTAAGTAATCCGGACAATCACTAATGACAATAAAAGAATCAGCTGTCATCGGAAGAGACAGTATATCCATAGAAACGGGCAATTGGGCCAAGCAGGCAGATGGCAGTGTAGTTTACCGTTCAGGAAATCTCGTTCTGCTGGCAACTGTTTGTGCAACCGACGATGCGAAGGAAGGGCAGGATTTCTTCCCGCTAACCTGTGAATACCAGGAAAAACTTTATTCTGTTGGTCGAATACCCGGCGGTTATATCAAACGTGAATCGAAGCCTTCTGAGCACGAAGTTCTTCTTTCCAGAATTATTGACAGACCTATCCGTCCACTTTTCCCGGAAGGATATTTTTGTGAAGTACAGCTGATCGTTCAGGTTCTTTCCTCGGATAAGAATACAACTATTCAGGGTCATGCGTTAAATGCTGCGAGTGCAGCGCTTTCTGTTTCCAATATTCCGTTTTCAGGTCCGATCGGCGGGGTTAGAGTCGGACGAGTGAATGGGGAGCTGATTGCAAATCCAACCATTGAAGAACTGGTAAATTCGGACATGGATATTGTCGTTGCCGGACTCGCTGACAGTGTTGTGATGATCGAAGGCGAAGCAAAAGAACTTTCTAATTCTGAGCTTCTTGATGCTTTGAAGTTCGCTCACCAGTATATTAAGGAACATATCAATCTTCAGAATGCTCTCGTCAAATCTGCAAAAGTAGTCAAGAAAGAAGTTAAACTCAGAACAAGAGATGAAAAATTATATAAAGCAGTGCGGGATTTCAGCTTCGATAAAATGTCCGCTGCAAACAAAAATACAGATAAGCTGAAACGCTCAGGTGAAATTAATCAGTTGGTCAGTGCGACTGTCGAGCATTTCAAATCAATTCCGGAATTTGAAGGTCAATCAAAGGAAATAAAGAATTTTCTGCATGAGATTGAGTCTGAAATTGTAAGGGATCTGATTTTCAAAGAATCTATTCGTGCGGATGGCAGAAAACTCAATGAAATCCGTTCCATTTCCTGTGAGCTGGATGTTCTTCCTGGTGCTCATGGATCTGCTGTTTTCACCCGTGGACAAACACAATCGCTTGGAGTGATGACCCTCGGAACAGTTGCCGATGGTCAACGATATGAAAATCTTCAGGGCCAAAAAGAAAAAGTATTTATGCTCCATTATAATTTTCCTGCATTTTCAGTCGGAGAAGTGAAACGATCTTCAGGTCCTGGAAGAAGGGAAGTTGGTCATGGCAATCTGGCGGAAAGGGCTCTTCGCAATGTACTGCCTGATTTCAATACTTTCCCATATGTTATTCGCCTTGTATCGGAAATTCTGGAATCAAATGGATCAAGCTCAATGGCATCCGTTTGCAGTGGTTCACTGGCTATGATGACGGGTGGGGTTCCTATTAGAGCTGCTGTTGCCGGTGTTGCAATGGGTCTCATTACGTCGAAGGATAAACAATTTGCCATACTAAGTGATATCGCTGGACTCGAAGATCACTTTGGGGACATGGATTTCAAACTTGCCGGAACCAGAAAAGGTGTTACTGCCTTCCAAATGGATCTGAAAGTGGTTGGTGTAGGTATCGATGTACTTGAAAAAGTATTTAAACAGGCTGAAGAAGGAAGAAATCATATTCTGGATGAAATGGAGAAATCTATTTCTAAATCGGCTGCCGATCTATCAGTTACGGCACCTCGCATTACGATTAAAATGATACCAAAGGACCGGATCGGGGAACTGATTGGTCCAGGTGGAAAGAATATCCGGTCGATTATTGAGCAATCAAAAGCAGACATAAATATTGATGATGACGGGAAAGTCACGGTCTCCAGTCCGGATTTTGAATCTTCCAAGAAAGCAATCGACCTCATCGAAGGGATGTTTGCAGAGATCGAAGTTGGCAAAATCTATGAAGGCACAATTAAACGGATTGCAGACTTTGGTGCTTTTGTAGAAATTCTTCCCGGTAAAGAAGGACTTTGCCATATTTCAAAAATAGACAACAAAAGGGTCAACTCAGTCCGGGACATCGTCAAAGAAGGCGATAAGGTCAGAGTAAAAGTTATAGGAGTTGACCGGCAGGGAAAAATTGATCTTTCACGCAAAGATGCGATGAATGATCAGGAATGAATCCGGGAATAACCAATAGAAGAATTTTTTAAAACAAAACTTCCTTCCGGCCTAACAGTTTTGTTTCACCCAATGCAACACTCAGTCAGCGTTTCCGCTGGTCTCTGGGTAAAAATCGGATCCC
>JAIOQL010000263.1 GCA_021413405.1 Leptospira sp. | reverse complement strand
AAAAAAGAGACGGTTAAAACCCTCTCTTATTAACCTGAAGCAAAAATTACAATTTCTTCTTCTTTGCCCTTGAGTTTGACATTTCCTATCCTATCACATTTTGATTTGAGTTCCGAAGGCAAATTAGCATAAACAATTTCGGAAAGCAGGATGGGTCTTTTTATTTCTTTGCACTGGCTTTCGATCCTCGAAGCAGTGTTGACTGAATCTCCAATCACTGTGAAATCTTTCCTGTCCCTCGATCCGATCGTTCCCTGCAGAACTTTTCCAAAATGAATTCCGATACCGTTGTCAATTGGAGCTAATCCAATCTTTTTCCATTTCTCATTGAGGTCGGATAGTTTTTTCCGCATATCCTGTGCTGCAAGGAATGCAGAAGAAGAGGGACTTTCGATTTCGACCAGCCCTCCAAAATAGGCCATTACTGCATCCCCGATAAATTTATCCACAATTCCACCGTTGCGGGTTATGCTCTCCACCATTGCATCAAAATATTCGTTGAGATGTATCACAAGTTCATCCGGTTTGTATTTTTCGCTGAATGAGGTGAAACCCCGTATATCAGAAAACAAAATTGCGACTTCTTTGTTTTCTGCTATGACCTCTGATTTTTCCCTGATAATTTTATCTTTTACTTCATCGGAAACAAATTGTCCGAAAAGTTTTGAGATTGCAGATTTTTCACTCTCTTCCTTCAGCATTTGTGCCATTAGCTTTTTTGCAGTTGTTGCCAGAACTCCGACGACGAGACCGGTAAAAAGCATCATGAGGGATTTAAAAAAATAAATTGGCGGGGAAGTCAGGTCCTGGAGAAAGAGAGGATCCGGATGCGAAATTTTTTCGAGAGTCGTAAAACTCAGGACACATACAATTGCATATTCAATAGCAGCCAATAGCCCGGCGAGGGTTGCAACTCTTGCATCAAAGGAAAGTCCACACACAGCGATTGTGAAAAAATAAAGATAGGAAGCCGGGCCGGTCACATATGTTGCAGGGCCTCCCGGAACAAAAAAGTAGGCCAGAATATAAATCGTGGTCGGAAGAGTTACAAATCCGGCAGCGATGAAATAGATAATAGTCCCTTTCACCAGCCTGTACCTGGCCATGATGGAAATGAGAAGTGAAAAGAGTCCGCCAATGATTGTCCAGAGAATCGGAGCTTCCATGTGCTTTACAAGTCCTGAACCCTGCATATAGAACAGTAGCAATGCACTGGAAAGACCCATGAATGCGGAATAGGCACTTCCTTTCTGAAGTGTGGAATTTATTTGGGTTTCGAGTAGATTGTCGAATTTGTGCAGATCATACAATTCTTCGGCTTTCATCTTCTCAAAAGAAGAACTCCCTGCTGCTCACTGTCAATAGATAAAGCGGAAATTTCAATCGGAGAAAAAATGAAAAAATCCGCTATGAATCCGGATGATCATGGACCGGT
>JAIOQL010000262.1 GCA_021413405.1 Leptospira sp. | reverse complement strand
GTTTGTTCCCGATATACTTAATTTTGTCGTCCCTCCTAAGATTGGAATGGAAATAATCAAAAAGGTGGCGGATCTGGGCTATGACAATTTCTGGCTTCAGCCCGGAGCAGAAAGCGATGAAATCATAAATTTTCTGGAATCAAAGAAAAAAAACTACCTGGCAAACAGTTGCGTGATGGTCGAAACGAGATAGAAATAAATGAGGCCATTTATTTCCGCAACACCAGCACCGCCATATTATGCAGTAATTTTCACAAACATTCACTCAAGGGAAATTTCCGGATATGAAGAAACCGCAGAAAGAATGCTGGAACTTGCAAAAATTCAAAGAGGATTTTTGGGAGTAGAAAGCACAAGAAATCAGGATGGGAATGGTATCACAGTTTCCTACTGGAATTCTCTCGAGGATATCCGGAACTGGAAAGAGCAGATCGAACACAGGAAGGCACAGGAATCAGGAAAAACAAAATGGTATCTGGAATATACTTTGAGAATTGCAAAAGTAGAAACAGAGTATTCATTGGTTAAATCCGAACTACCCGGCAGTTAGATAAGAATAGAACACAGATGACGCGGATAGAACTGATCAAAACTGATAAAATAGAGTTTTCTATGAATTGAATCTTGCAAGAAACCACAGTTCAAAAAAAATCAAATCCGTTTAATTCCGTCTAGTCAGTGTCATCCGTGTCTCATTGATAATTCTGCAACTGCTGAATAGCTATAGACTTTCGATTGCTATTGCAAGCGTGTCGTGAACTTTCAAGAGTGAACGAAGCTTTGTCAGATCCAAAACATACCCTACTGATTTGGAAGGAGAAAATATTTTAAGAAACCCGCTTATCTTTAATAGTTTGGATTGCGCACTAAGGAAGGCTCCAAGACCAGAGGAGTCGATATACATCACTTCTTCCAGGTTTATGAATATCTTAAGTTTACCTGCATCGATCAGATTGTTAATGATATTTTTGATAGCCTGCGCAGAATAAAGATTAATATCCCCAGTGATATCAATGATAACTCCATCCACAGGAAAAAATTCCGGAATCTCTTCCCTTCGAATTTGTATTTTTAATTCACTACCATCGTGATTAAAGTCCGGGCTGTCTAAATCTATGCTCATATTGTATTAGATCATGCAATAATAGTACTAATGTTACAGTTATTTGACAAAATGTACCCCCAGATCAGTGTATTCTGTCGGAACTACATCAACAAATTGCCCGGTTTTGAGGCAGGAAATGCTTTCTTTGGGAATTCTCACTTTTAGATAATTATCAGTTATGCACTGACCATCGCCCTCGATTATAGCCTCTCTTCTGTTGCCGTTATTTTTTTCAGCGTATTTAGGTACATTTCATTGGAAACGGAATTTAGAATTTTCACGCGCTCTTTCTTCTTTTCTTTTGATACGCTATCTGCCATTGATTCAGCCCCGGTTCCTTTTCTTAAAGAGAAGGGAAACACGTGAATTTTTGCGAATCCGAGATCCGAAAGAAGGTTTAAACTTTCAGAGAATTCAATTTCAGATTCAGACGGAAAACCAACGATAACATCTGTTCCAAGGAAAACATCCGGATTTCTTTCTTTCACAATTTCAATTCTCTTACGGAAAGTTTCTGCAGAATAGCTACGTTTCATCTGGCGCAAAATTCTGGAACTGCCGCTTTGAAGCGGAACATGTAAATAATTGCAAAACCTGGGATGTTTCATAATTTCTGCCAATTCAATTCCAACATCAGACGGCTCTATTGATGACAGCCGGAGCCGGGAATATTCGAGGACATTTAATATCTCTTTTAGGAGCTTATTAAAACTTTTCTCCTTCTCTTCATTCCTGTACCATCCAAGGTTAACACCGGTTAAAATGATCTCTCCGATTCCATTGTCCTGCATAAATTTTACCTGGTCAATGATGTCTTTGAAATTCCGGCTAACTCCTTTCCCACGAGCCTGAGGAATTTTGCAGTAGGAACAAACCCGGTTGCATCCGTCCTGGATTTTGAGGTATCCCCTTGTGTGATCGACAGGAATAACATCTGCATACGAAAACCGGTCATTATTTGAATGAGATGTTTCTATTCCCTGTTTTTCAAGGATCATATATGGTAAATTTGATTTTTCAGAATTCCCGACAACTCCTGTGATTCCTGGGATTTTTTCGATTACATCACGGTCAGTTTCCGCATAGCAACCGGTCACCCAGACCTGTGCACCAGGGTGCGACTTGATCGCATAACGTATAATATTCCTGTTTTTTGAATCAGCCTTGTTTGTTACTGTGCAGGTATTTACGACAATCACGTCGGGGTTTTGGGATTCAGGAATTGTTTTGAATCCATGTCTCGACAATACATTCGAAAGGCCATCTGTCTCAAAAATATTCAGACGACATCCAAGCGTATAGAAGGAAACTTTACCTTTGATTTCAGAATCAGATTGCATTCAACCGTTCTGTGATTCGCTTCTGATTTTCGAGATAAGCCGACCCGCTATTACGTTTCGCAGCGCTGTCTATCTGAATTTTGGCTTCCTCGAATTTCTTCTTTGCAGAATCTTTTTTACCGGATTTAAATTCAATAATGCCACTCTTTTCATAGATCAATGCCAGATTGTTAAGCAGTGCAGCATTTTCCGGGGCAATCGCCAGAGCCCATTTAATACTTGTTTCTGATTTCTCCAGATTTCCAAGCTCATAATAAATCATTGATTCAACCGAAAGAGGTCTGAAATCATCCGCTCGTTCCGACTTAAGATTTTCGATCACTTCAAGAGCCTTCATCGGTCTCTTGACTTTTACGAGTAAAGAAGCATACGCTAGTTTCAATTCCCGGGATCCGGGATTTTTTTTCATCCCGCCATAGCAGAGCTCAAAAGCACCACGCAGTCTGTTTACAGAAGCATGTATTTTTATAAGATCAAGAAGAACCGCTTCATCATCCGGCTTTATTTTTAATGCATTATAAAAATGATCAATAGCAGCTTTATAATCGCCAGTCTTCCAGTAATCATGCGCCAAGAGGTAATAAGTTTCGTATGTTTGTTTATTCGACACGACGCTGCGCTTTCCGTCGGCACACTCAGTCTGTTTATTTCAGAGTGAAAGGGCTCAACCGGATCCAGATAGATATTCAGATCAGGAGAACAGTGCAGAAGATAGTTTTCAATGTGCTCTTCAGAAACATAGTATCCTGAATCTGTGATCATGACCGGGATTCCAGCTTCACCAGTGAATATTTCATATTCAGAGTTTCCAAGAAAATCGCTAATGAGCACATAGCCCGTTCCAAAATATACGCCGCCGTCATAGTAATACTTATATTTTATTTTTACTTCTGGTAGAATTAAATCAGGCTCAATTTTGCAAAGCGAAATCCTTTCAACCAGTGCCGAGGTTTTAATTTTTCTCTTTGAATACCAGACTCTTCTGAGATAAAGATATATCAGAACCAGAAGAGTCGGCATTAAGTAGGTCATAACACGATCAGGCTTTCAAACGAGGACGGGCATATCCTCAGATTTTTCTGCCCCCGGATCTATGTCTTTTCCGGAATCAGTGCTTTCCGATTTCTTTGAAGGATCCTGAAAGTCTACCCAAGGCTCTTCTTTAAATTCAAATTTACTTTCCTTGGCATCAGCCAGGATCATACAAGGATTTTTATAAGCGCCCTTGAGCATCTGGGTTGCCATATAATCCTCAAGTTCCCTCTGAAAAATTCTGCGCAGTGGTCTGGCTCCATAGGCCTCATCGTATCCGATATCAGCCATGTGCTCCTTTGCAGCCTGGGTAAGGGAGACTTTAATTTTCCTGTCTACGAGTCTGGCATTGAAATCTTCAACCATGATATCGACAATTGCGATAATCTCCTCCCGTTTCAATGGATGGAAGTAAATCACTTCATCGACACGATTTAAAAATTCCGGGTTGAAATGCTTTTTCAACTCATCCTTTGTTAATTCCGACTTGGACAGTTCTTTCATGCCTGCTACATCCTCAAATCCAAGACGGCCGCCTTTGCTGATCTCCTTGGCACCAATGTTTGATGTCATGATTATAATTGTGTCACGGAAATTAACTTTTCTTCCCTTCGTATCTGTGAGATTTCCTTCTTCCATTATCTGGAGAAGTATATTGAAAATGTCATGGTGAGCCTTTTCGATCTCATCGAGAAGAACGATTGAATATGGTTTTCTCCTGACAAATTCTGTGAGCTGACCGCCATCATCATAACCAACA
>JAIOQL010000261.1 GCA_021413405.1 Leptospira sp. | reverse complement strand
GATATCCTTGCTTTTTCGGAAGCAATCATTACCTCATGCGCGTCCACACTATTCGGATCGAATACAAGTTTTTGGCTGAGATCATCTGCAAGAACCTGCTGATCATTGACATTTTCAAATGATTTTTTTAACACATCGGCAAAACTTTCTGCAACTTCATCGGGCGATTGTGTAGCACTGCGATCAGTGTAGTGGCGAGTATCAGAAACGGTTACATTTACCTTGTCGCCTTTTGGCTGAATCGGATATGGTCTACCTGAATTATAAATATTACCAGAATTTTGAATTGAAAAACTCATTTTTAAGCCCTGCCTATTTCCATTGCTTTATTAAACATTGCTTTGCTACCATTTATCATCTGGACGTTTGCTTCATAAGACCGCGACGCGGATATCATATCTGTCATCTCAGTCACAAGATTCACATTTGGCATTTCAACATATCCTTTTTTTTCTCCAATCCTGATAGCATCGGGGTGCGTCGGATCATAAACCAGCCGGAGTTCCGACATATCTTTTTCTATCTTCATTACTTTTACACCCTTGCCTTCACCTGGAGCAATTCCGAAAGGATATACCGGGCTCCTCCATTTTGTCCGTAAGTTCACCGGGGTCATTAGAACCCGATCCCTTCGAAACGGTCCATCACCGTTTGTATTTCTGGTCGTAGTCGCGTTAGCAATGTTATTTGAAATAACATCCATCCTTAACCTTTGAGCGGATAAACCTGTTGCTGAAATATTTATAGAATTAAATAAACCCATGGGATCTCCTCATAATTTACTAAACTTTATGCAAGCCTCATGACAATGTTTAACTGTTTAAAATTCTGATTCAGCCTTTCCGCAAGGATCATGTACGACATCTGGTTGTGAGATGCTTCCGTCATTTCTTTTTCAATATCCACATTATTTCCGTCTGCTCTCATCGTTGTGAGATAATCGAGATTAACTTTCGGCTTTACATCTTTGTAATCCAATGCTTTGAAAAATTCAAAATGCCTGTCATCGCTGATTTGGGTCGGAACTGCGTTAATCGCCTGTGTTTTTTCCGAATCGATAGCCCGTTTCAGGTTTTCCTCAAAAAGGACTTCGCTTCTCTTAAAATGAGGAACATCCACATTTGCAATATTATCTGAGATAACTTTTCTTCTTACTAGAGAGTTATTCATTCCTCTATGCAGAAGTTCCTGGGTTTTCATAAAATAGGATTCTGTGAACATATTATTACCTTTTTCCAATTATTCCATCGGTCAAAATGACTTAACCCAATACTAAATTATGTCTTAAATCGATTTTTTTTTGAACATTGGGTCGGCTATATTTGCGAATTCATGGCAATTTGGTCGCAAATTAAGAGAAAAACCCGTACTAGTCGAGTGTAATTGGAGAAATGACGATCGCTTCCAGTTCGGAGAATGCCTTTTTCAGATCATCATTCAGAATCCTGTAATCAAATTCCGAGGTACGTTCAAGTTCATTCTTTCCATTCCGGATTCTCTTCTCTATTGATTCGGGCGAGTCTGTGCCACGGTCCCGCAACCTCTTCATCCAGATCTCTTCGCTTGGTGGAAGAATAAAAATCGAAACGCAATCCGGAAAATGCGCCTTAATAGAGGCCGCTCCCTGAACATCTATATCGAGGAGGATTTTTTCTCCTGACCCAAGCCAATCATCCAGGATTTTTTTCGGAGTTCCATAATAGTTACCATGAACAACTGCCCATTCAATAAAATAATCCTGCTTTATTAATTCTTCAAATTCATCTTTAGAAATAAATTTATAAGATTCCCCGACAATGTCCCCGGGTCTTTGAAGTCGGGAAGTAACAGATATTGAGAATTTAATTTCCGGATATTTCTTAAGCAGCATTTCAATCAAAGTTGATTTACCGCCGCCTGCGACTGACGATATGATGTAAAGTTTCCCGACCGGCATACCTGTTACTGGTCGATGTTAGAATCCTCCTCTTCGCCTGCAATCGTATTATCTCCTTCTTCAATGCGACGCGAAAGAGATTCTACTCTCAGATTAGAAAGAATCAGATGGTTTGAATCAGTTACAATGATGGATCGGGTTTTTCTGCCCTGTGTTGCATCCACAAGTTGACCGCTTTCTTTTGCTTCTGACCTGAGCCGCTTTCCCGATGCAGAATCTGCCTGAACTATGGAAATCACTCGAGAGGCCATTACAATATTCCCAAAACCTATACTCAAGACCTTAAATTTAGACACTTTATATTCTTCTTGCTTTTTCAATTTTAATTGTTTCTATTAGCGAAACTTCAGGAACAGCAAGCCCGAGAGTTTCTGCGATCTCAGCATGGGAATAATTTTTTTTGAGAAGATGCACTACTTTCTCGACTCTCGTAGCGTTTTCAGCGAGTTCCGCG
>JAIOQL010000131.1 GCA_021413405.1 Leptospira sp. | reverse complement strand
GATCATTTTCAGATGACCAACCGCATTCGCAATCGATGGGTGACGAAACTTTTTGACAAATCGATAGCAAAAGGTGCATTTATATGGGCAACCCCGAGTGATATTTACTGAAAAAAATTTGACGCCGTCTCCAACTCTTTTCTTGATTTCAGGGTAGATCTCGAGAAATCTATAAGCGTTCTTAGTACTCGATTCTATGTAGTAGTCCATGTCATAGAGTTCATACGCTGGATATAGAGAGTCCGATATGTCCGGATACTCCTGCTCGATTGATGGATGTTTAAAAACATCTCCGGCGCGAACAAGAAGACCCGGAACATCATGATCTTGAAGATTTTGATTCGTCTCAAGCAGCCTTATTAGGCTCATCATGACGTGTTCGCCTTCACCCTTTATCACATATTCAATTTCGGTATGTTTCTCTATTACATCCAATACGCACGTAATTCCGCCACCGAGTACTACTGGCGTATTGGGAAGTATCTTTTTTAGCAACAATGCCAACGGCTCGAAATAGTGATATGCCGTAATTATCCCGCTTAACCCAATCAGGTCCGGTTTAAGGCTTTTTAGCCGCTGTGCTACTGAATCAACTGACAATCCGTATCTGACAGCATCGATGACATGGACATCATGACCTCCAGCTCTAATATACTGAGCAATCAATAACACTCCGGCATTGGGGAATTGATTCCCAACATTCTTAGTCGGCAACCCAACAAGTGCGACTTTCATAAGTTAACCCCGCCGTGGAATTGTTAGAACAAGAATACGCAAAAATGCAGACGCCAACTACGGTAATAATGTGCAACGTTACTGCTTCGTCGCCACTGCACGCAGCCACCAAGCGGGCTCTTTTGATTCGGTGTGAGCTTTTAACGGCCCGATGATTGCCCGTTCAATAGGACGTAATGCTTCCATTCCAGTCTTGTGCCGCGCAAATGGAGCCACAAGTCCAAAAGAAATCAGTAGGGAACGCAATGACATCCACGTTGATTGCAGAAGTGAAGCTGACTGTAGTCGTTCAATCTCACGCCCATAGTATCCAAGCTCGATATCTGCAAAACCAGAGTCGCTTAACAAATAGTGCATCGGCTTCTTGTCAAAGAACAATAGGTGTGGCTCGTCGATTGACTTGTGTTCAAAGTCGAGACAAGGTACCTCGATAAACACGACACCACCTTTGCGCAGGTTGCTGGTCGCATTCGCGAGAAATGTCCTTGGCGCGGAAACGTGCTCGAGAACGTGCGACATCACGACCAAATCAACTGGCGTCCTTGCTGGCACGGTGGAATACTCGT
>JAIOQL010000260.1 GCA_021413405.1 Leptospira sp. | reverse complement strand
ATCTTGTGTCTTACGCATTCATTTTCAAACCGCAGAGATTCATTCAAATAGCCATCATCGGTCAATACCACGGCGTTGTTCAGGGATCCACCCAAAGCCAGACCCTTTGCCTGAAGAGCTTCCACGTCTTTCAAAAACCCGAAGGTTCTTGCCGGTAGTATATCGTTTTTGAGTATATCGTTGGTTAGAGTTGTGGTCATATTCTGACCTTTCAGAAGAGGATGGTTAAAGTCGATATTGTAGCTGACTTTCAACTCATCGCTTGGCAGAATAACCAGATATTTGTCTCCGTCCACTACCCACATAGGAGACTGGATTTTTATGGGCTCCACGATTTCATCGAATTCAAAAATTCCCACAGATTCTATGGCTTCGGTGAACGGTAACGAGGAACCGTCCATAATTGGAATTTCTACAGCATCAATTTCCATCTTAAGATCTGTAATACCCAAAGTATAGAGAGCAGCCAAAAGATGTTCGACGGTTTGGATCGTATAATACCCGTCTCCGAGTGTTACAGCGTTACTCGTATCAACTACATTCTCCAGAGAAACCGGGATTATTGATTCATTCCCCGATTTATTAAATGAAAAGCAAATGCCAGTATTAACTTCAGCCGGAATCATCCGTAAATGAACGGTTTTCCCTGAATGAAGTCCCAACCCGGATATATTTACTTCATTTTGAATAGTTTTTCTTCTTTGTTTATCTATCATGTTATACAAATTACAAATCCTCTGGGTATTGTAATGCAAAGGGTGTACCTACACTGATTAGAATTTAATTCTAAAAAAAACATATAACTTGCATATATTATATGAGTTAGTGAATATTTTATTATGTCTCTTTAGCACCGCAGAGGTCTAATATGTATCATTTATGCAACATTGTCTCTTATCTGCAAAAGTTGAGACCGAAAATCATAATCGCCCGATGGCAATGTTTTTCCTGGAAATAGCGGGATTTTTTCGTTTCAGATGACCGAACGGGCCGAAAGAAACGTCGGAACAATGACAATTCGATCTACCTGTTTGTAATATTTAAAGAAATTTCTTCCTGGAAATATGGCCAATAACCAATCGGCCAAAGCAACGGTGATAGTATAAAAGTCCATAAGGATGTCACGACACTCAGGCTCATTTCCTTTTTTTGCGTTATAGAGATTGTAGTAATTTTATTTTTTTCAATTTTAAATCTCAGTATTTTTTGCGGAGTCCCGACTGTATCTGAATCAAATGTCCAGACTCCAAGTAACGGTTTTTTCATTTTTAAAGATATTCTGTATAGGAGAGTATGTTCTCCAACCGGCAACGGAATCTCTAATTTACTACCTTCAGGATATGATTCTCTGATGAACAAATCATCATCGATAAAGCACCCGATACTCCAATCGTTGCCAAAGCCCCAGGTTCCCGCCTTAGAAAGCCCAAATTCGGCTGATTCCGAGACTTTTGGAAAATAGACCTGAAGTGTCCCATGCTCATTCTGTGTAATTTCCGTAACTTTTTCATTTGAGATCTGGTAAGCACAGGAAATCAGAAAACAGGTCACAATTATATAATATCTGATTTTCCAGTATCCTGATTTATTAATTAGTTTAAGCATTGAAATCTTCATTTTATTCTAAGTTAGTACATTCAACCGGTTCTTCAGAGTACAGCTCCTTTTTCGCTTTCCGACCGCCCCAAATATGACCAGGAATTGCACCTGGCAATCCGAGGATTGGTCCGAAGAGATATGTTGAATAGGCGGGATAGAGCTGTTTGTAACCCTGTAATTCTCTTGCCTTTTCACATTTATAACGAAGATAGCGGATCACATCGTCGCTTGCTCTTGATTCAAAGTATAAGGATGGTATCAGTCCCGCGACTTTTCCTACAACAGGAAGATTTGATAAAAAAGTTCCGGTCATTGAATAGGCAGTCGGATAGGTTCTCTGGGCAAAATCTTTTGCATGACCACCCTCGTGCAAAACGACTGCCGGCAGATTGGAATACAAATATATTGTATTAGTTGCCGGATCATAGTGATCACCTATAATGATACTAAGTGCCCTGTCAGGAAGGATCATTCTGAAGATGCAATTGAGGACACCAATTGTGTAGCGTAGCCACCAATGCACGCGTTTACTGGTATTCAGTCTCCGGAAATCGCTAATTGGTGCATATTGATTGAATCTCACTTTTACATCTTTAAGATTATTGAATTTCATATATTCGATGAGATATTTTTTCGTTTCTCCGTTTATCTGGTGATTTGACATATTCGTATCAAGAATAACAAGTTTTCCTAAAATTCCGAGAGTCCAGCTTGCCAGGAAATCCAAAAGAAAATAGGGTTCACCAGATTCGAATTGGGGTTCCTCTCCAAGGAACATTTCGCTTTCTGTGAATACGTCGTAGGGACGTGCGGGAACATATTTTTTTTCAGTCGAATAGCAGCCGAAGCAATAAAGCAAAAGAAATATGGCGATTTTATTCTTTCTTTTTTGATGCACTTTTGTTTCCAGTCTGATTTGAATTAGTAAGAGATATTTCGAGATTCGCAAGAAATCCCTGAACTGCATTATTTCCGATTAAATTCATCTGGTCTTCCCTGTTTCCCCTGAATCCAATATAAGGGAGATATACAAACCAGCCAAGGAAAACCGGTAGTGACGAAAGCACGGCAAAACAATCCGTAACTTTTGATTCAATGGAATCTGAATAATTATAATCAAGAATTTCCGTTCTTTTTTTCTTTTGAATCAGAAAGACCTTAGCTGAGAATTCGACGTCCGTTAAATTTTTATAGCATTTGTCATCCGCCTGCAATCTGAATTTGGATATATTAATTTCCAGATTAGTATCCTTTTCTTCCATAAATCCTGATAGACCTGTCGAATATAAAATTCCTTCTTTTAGAATTGATATGAGGCCGCCATATTCATTGGGATATTTTTTTTTATAGAAAAGGTAAAGCAGGGTTGGTTTCAATTCTGCAAATGTTTTTGATTCATCGTGAAATTCTATTTTTATTTTATTCATTGAATCGGGATTCCCGATTGGAGGGAGAGGATAATCGAGGGCCGGATAGACTTTGATATTTATGCATGACAGAAATAATGACAAACAGGCCATTATAAGTAGCAGAAAAAAAAAGGAAAAATATTTGTATACGGAAACTTTTAGCATGCGCTTACCTAAACTAAAATTTGCAATTCATTCGCCCCAGACTATAACACATTCCCTATAGAAAACTGGACCCAGAATTTGCAGTGATTTTCTGTCGATTACCGCTATTTTGTTGATTTTACCATTCAATTTAGCTTCCGCTATGCTGCCTCCTGAACCATAGTAAAGCAGAAAAATATCAAAAAGCCAGCTGCTCATTGAACAGGATTCACCGGACTTCAGTACCTTAGCAGAAGACAGTTGCGATCCCGCAGACCGATGCTCTATGTGCTGGCCGGTAACCGAAAAAAGGATCCCCGGATGAACAGTGCTACATGACATGTAAATTATTATAAATAACGGGAAGAGGAATTGCTTTTTCATTTTCCATCTCCTGAGACGATAGTGCAGTATGATCTATAAACTGATAAAAATCCAAAAAAATCAATGACCGTTATTGTGGAATGGTCAATTGTCGCTATTCTTTCAATACCATTCTCTTTTGCTATAGTTCCGGCACCTGAATCGCCTATTGTAAATAATGTCAATATCTGATGATTGCAACCTTCCGCCGTTTTTGTAACTCTGACATCATTTGCGGGATTGAACTCTCCTGGAAATTTAGTATTCGTAAAAAGAATTCCATGAGTAGGTCCTGTTGCACAATTCTGAAGAAGTATTATCGAAGTTAGCAATATACTGAAAACAATGATTTTCATTATCTGGATTCCTTTTTCTCAGAAGCTGTAGCTGTCGCCGGTATATTTGTCGGGGCGTCGATTTTACCTATTGGCAAAGTCGATCCAAAAACGTGTGTGCAGAAACTATGGTAGACAAAGCCAAGGATCGCAAATTGTTCAAATTCGCTATGTGATATTCTCGTAATCTTTTTTGATTGTTTAGCTGTCTCAATACTTGAATCGCCCCAGGACACTAGCCACAACACTGATCTCTGGCAAGCTTCCCCATGCTCTTTTCCGTCGGCGTTGGATCCGAGTTGTCCCGGAACCGAATTGTTATGAAAAACACCTCCACCTGTCGCGACTACCTGGAATGCAGAAGAATATTCCGGTGTTGGATTTGTTTCAGTTCCACTGTTCAGTAAAGATCTGTAGAGATTTATTCCCGTGCAATTGGTAGTTAAAAAAAAAGATGTTCCAATGCAAAAAAATATGATTTTTTTCATTTAATCTCCTTCCAAATATTGTATAGAAGTCTTATCAGCATAATAAAGACAAGATTTTTTTGGCAAATAGTAAAAATTAAGAGCATTCTTTAATTTTTCTCTGTTATTCAATTTCCGGACAAATCTAATATTTTCTTGGCATGCCACCGGGAAAATCCTATTCTTTCTTTTTATTTTCTGATTTGTAAACTTTCTTGTATTTCCTGAATTGAAAAAGAAGATCTGATTCAATGCACTATTTATCAATTTTTCTGTTTCTCTGTCTTGCAAATTTCCTCTATTCCCAGCCGGTTTCCAGGTTGCGACCAATCCGGCCGGGATGGGGGCTCAATTTTGAAGGAATTATGCCGGGAAGAAATACACAAATTCTTTCCTTTTTAACCCTGGATGGATTCAGAATTAGCGCAGATTTTTTTAAGAGTCCCAAAAAAAATGCAGGCACAGTTGTCATTTTTCCGGATTTGAATGAGAGAACATTTGAATCGGCGAACGTTCTGAAAAACAGTCTGATTTCTGATTTCAACATTTTTTTGATATATCCACGGGGTCATTCGAATTCTGAATCATGGATTGTCTGGAAGAAATTTTCGCAGGATCTGACGGGCAATGAAAGGCAATCCCGGAAATTCATGGAGGACTACCATGCAATCATGGAAATTATCAGGGACAGGAAAACTGAACTCGGACTCGAATCAGATAAACTTATTTTTGCTCTCGGAAGATTTCATTCCAGTTTGTTCATTTCGAATTTAATGGAAGGTGTTAGCGGGCTGATTTTGTTTTCACCAAGAAAAAGTTTTTATAAATCAGAGCTGAAAGATTTTGCGGGGAAGATAAAAATTCCGATCCTGATCCTTTCTGACAAATATAGGGCAATTGAACTAAAAGAGTTCATCGGGAGTTTTCCCGCAAGCCAGGTCCAGGCAGAGTTTTTTGAAAAATGTGGAAGTGGAATTTCGATCATTCTCAAAAGACCTGATGCGATGGAAAAAATAAAGGGTTTTGTAGCGAAAATCTGAAATTTTATCTTTTCTGACGCCGGGAATGCCGTCCGTCTATTTTCTGCTTAACGGCTTCAAATAGATTTCTTAAATCATGGTTGATCCGCTTCAATTTCCAGAATAGAAGGAGGCCGAAATAAATCCGGTCAAATTTGCAGAAAACGCCACCCGTCTCTCCTTCTTCACGGCTTTCTGCTCCCGATGACCAGACAATGTTTCCGGAAATATTTTTGAATTCTCTTCCCGCAACCCAGATCGTAAAATTTATTTTTCCAGGAATAGGTTCGTCATTGATATAAGGGACGTACATTCCTTTTCTTGAGATAAAATAAAAAAGTGAACTTGCCTGTGTCTGGCCGTTATCAAGTGTGACGGAGCCAATGAGTGGGACTTTCAGAACTCTATAATTAAAAAAATCAGGATTCAGTTTTCCTCTGAATAAAAAATTGAAAGCGACAAAAATAGGATAATACACAAAGATACTGATCACTTCAGAATTTGTGATATCCGGGAAAAATTTGAAAATATTTTCGGGGTGGACCAGGTAAACAATCAGGAACGAAGCTCCTGCAAAAAGAAACACTAAGGAAATTATTTTGTTTTTGGTTTCCATTTTTCTGAACATGGATATTCGCTTTTGATACCGTGAATTCTGTTCATTGCGCAGCCATGCATCATATTGTTTGAAACGGCTGATTATTTCGTAATCGTCGAGTTTTAAGCCTATAAGATTCATTACAAACTCTGGAAGAGCGCCTTGCGATTTTACAATTGTATATTCGAGAAAAATGAAAGCAAATGTGAGAATTGACGGAATCAGGAAAAGGGATTCAGTTCCCCGGAAAACTGCAATATTATAAATCCCATGTAGCAGAAGGCACAAAATTATTCCTTTGAAAAGCTGAATCACCGGAAAATTTTTTGGATTTGAGAGATTATATCTTAAAACGTAACCACCGATGATCCCTCCGGTCAGAATGTGAAGCGGGAGCGAGGTTACCGTCCTCATCAGAAGGGGCCAGAGGGAAAGTTCGAAAGAATAT
>JAIOQL010000259.1 GCA_021413405.1 Leptospira sp. | reverse complement strand
AATCTTTTATTCAATGAGAGAAGTGTATCTTTCCGGGAAAGATCTGCATCAATTATGACAACTGGGGTTCTTAATTTTTTCGCGACAGCGTCAAGATTCTTCTTTCTGCGGGCGATCAGCCAAATTTCGTCGAGTTTTTCTTCAGAATCTATCTGCCGGGCAAATTCCGCACCCATCCCACTAGAGGCCCCCGTAATAATGGCAATTTTTTTGGGTTGGGTGATATAACTCTTCGAAGATTTTAGCATTGGACTACCTAACTAACGTTCTTCTAACAAAATTTTTCAAAATTGCCTATTTTAGCAAACTCTTTTTATTAGTTTATTCGGTATTAGGACTTTGTAGTACAACTTACCCGGTAAATCCGCGGCGATTTCACAATATATCATCCAAAATGAGCTGCAAATTTACTAGTACTAGAAAATTTCTTTATCTGCGGTATGCATCTTTCAATATCCGGTTCTGCTCCTTAGGATTCAATTTCTCAAATTCTGCATTTTTTTCTTTTACCCAATCCTGTTCGTTAAATTCCAATTCCAGGGCAAGAAGCCTTTCCAAACGAAGTTCATTCTCCTGAACTCCGGCAAAAGATTTCTCCATTCCTGTCAGTATGTTCAGCAATCGTTCATCTTTTTTAAACCTCTCGAGCCTGACCCGGAGCTTTTTGCTTTTGACGATTTGTCTGATCAGATCCATAGCTTTGCTCTCATTTTCCATAAAAGTCTCTTTTAAACCCGTGCAATCCCTGATCCTCCTTCAACTGGTCCGATCCAATGTCATTTGCAAACGATTTTTCAGAAAAAAATTGTAATCTTTATCTTCTCGAGACATAATTATTTCAGTGGAGTTCCCCCAATTCGGGACGGTAGTTATTACTTGAAAAAAATAAACTTCCGCCTTTTAAGTATTTTATGAATAAAAAAGTCATTATCATAGGTGCCTCCTCCGGAATAGGAGCAGAAATAGCGAAGGAATTGCTAGTATCGGGCGACATAGTCACAATAGTGGCGAGAAGAGAAAAAGAGCTGAAAAAAATCGCAGAAGAGTTCAACAAGGGTCTGAAGAAAAAGTCTGTTTTCACAATCAGGCATGATGTAACTGAATTCGGAAGGGCACAGACTTTGTTCGATCGGGCTGTCAAAGAAATGGGAGGCCTTGACGAAATCTATTACGCATCCGGGATACTCGAAAAGATTGAACCGGACGAATTCAATACTGAAAAAGATATCAGAACCCTGAATATAAATGCGTTAGGCGCATTTGCCTGGCTGAATCCGGCTGCGGCATATTTTCAGAAAAAGCAGAAAGGGAAAATCATCGGGATTTCTTCCATTGCGGGAGACAGAGGACGGGTTGGCAATCCTTCCTACAACACGTCAAAGGCTGCACTTAATACATATCTCGAATCTTTACGAAACAGGCTTAGCCGTTACGGAATCCAGGTCCTCACAGTCAAACCGGGTTTTATAGATACTGAAATGACAAAAGGTATGAAAGGAATGTTCTGGGTTATAAGTGCAAAGGATGCTGCGAGAATTATTATCCGGGCGACCGACAACGGACAGGAAAATATTTACGTTCCGGCAAGATGGGCAATTGTTGGACTTATTATAAAATGTATTCCGTCCTTCATTTTCAAAAAGCTGACTATTTAAAAAGCCGTGAATAAAAAACCTGATACTAAAAGTATTTCACTCACTATTCCCGCACCGGAAAAAGTATTGGCCTGGGGCATGTCGCATTTTTCCAAAAGCCCGGTTCTCCGGCCTGAGTCGGAACTGGAATTAAAAAGAATCTTCGAATATGCAAATTCAAATAAACTGAAAATCGCTTTTCGTGGCGGTGGATGCAGTTACGGCGATGCCTCACTGAATAAGGATGGCATAATACTCGATATGCAGAACTACAACCAGATAATGTCCTGGGACAAACAGACAGGGATTATAAAGGTTCAGTCAGGTGTCACTATACAGAAACTCTGGGAATTTTCCATTGAAGAAGGATTCTGGCCACCGGTAGTCAGCGGAACAATGTTTCCTACGTTAGGCGGCGCCCTATCGATGAACATTCATGGTAAAAATAATTTCGCAGTGGGCCCGATAGGCGAACATGTAACCGAATTCAGGTTTATGACTGCTAACGGAAAAATTATCCGGTGCAGCAAAACCTCGAACAAAGACATCTTTTACAGTGCTATTTCAGGTTTCGGAATGTTAGGATGTTTCCTGGATATTTCCATAAAACTGAAAAAAATTCCTTCGGGAAAAATGAAAATTACTCCTGTTCCGATCGCAAATCTCGATGAGATGATTGCATGCATTGAAAAAGAATACAAATCTTCCGATTATCTCGTCGGTTGGGTTGATGCATTTGCAACAGGCAAATCAACAGGCAGAGGTCTCATTCATAAAGCTGTTCATTTGCCTGCTTCTGAGGATCCGGATTTTCCGGAAAGTCTCAAAGTCAAAAACCAGATACTGCCTACAAAATTCTTAGGAGTCATTCCGAAGAAATTCATGTGGCTTTTCCTTTTGCCTTTTTCAAACAACCCGGGTATGCGACTTGTAAATTTTGTAAAATTTATTCTGGGATATGTTTCAACAAAACCATATCTCCAGGGCCACGCTGAATTCGCATTTTTACTCGACTATGTTCCAAACTGGAAATTCATTTACAAACCGGGGAGTATGATCCAATACCAGGTTTTCATACCAAAAGAAACCGCATCCGGTTGCTTCAAAGAAATCTTCAAGACCTGCCAGGAACACAACATCATTCCATTTCTTGCAGTATTCAAAAAACACAGACCTGACCAGTTTTTGCTAACGCATAGTGTCGACGGGTATTCAATGGCAATGGATTTCCCTGTCACCGGAAGAAACAAAAATAAAGTGTGGGACCTCGTCTATAAATTGGATGAGATTGTGATCAGGTGCAAGGGAAAGTTTTATTTTGCAAAGGACTCCACATTGCGTCCGGAAGTTGCAGAGAAAGTATTCCCGAAAGAATCACTCAAAAAATTCAAGGCCCTGAAGAAGAGGCTGGATCCTAATAATATTTTTCAAACAGATCTTTATAAGAGAATTTTTACCCCGTCAAAAACCTGAATATAACCGGGAACATCTCATCCGGAATTCTTATTTACGTTTTGCGATGAGTATGTGCTGCTTTCTGTCGATGGTGCCATAACCGTATTTGAAATGGATTGGTTCCGGTTTCTGAATTTTATGGAGTTTTGCCAGATCATTCTGAAATTTAGTGTTCCAGAGCCTGATTGGCCGGGTATACTTCCCGAAAACTTTTACTTCAAATTTTTCGGTTAAGAACCGGAGCGGCGGACCAGTATCATCCATTACAAAGACTTCTGCATATTGCAAAAGACAATCGCGAAATTTACTGAATCTTTCATAATGCAAGAGATAGGAAGCTGCCTTAACTGTTACAGCAAAGGTCCCGAACGACTCAAGAAACTTTGAGATACCGGGGTTCAGATCAAGGCCCGTATTGGAAAGATCCTTACTCAGAAAATAAAGCTTCTTTGCGTCATGCGAAACCGGGTCAATGAACTCAAACTCGAAAGAGATCAGCCCGGATTTAAAACCCGTATTTTTTTTCAGTTCTTCTTCACTCAGATAGTGTATTTTTCCATCCGGGGTGAGTTCAAAATACCTGAACTGAACCGGTTGAAGATTCAAAAGTCCGAAGTAGGCAAGAAATACCGGCACGGCGCCTTTGAAATGGCCGCTGCCTAATTCCTTCTTCATGTTATTGGTTTTAAAAAAATTCAGACGGGAAATTGTATCAAGACTTCTGGATAATTCCATAAGTTCCGCAGAAAGATTTTTGACAGTCATGTTTTCTATGTCCGGAACAAAACCACCAGGCTCAAGACCAATGAGAATGAAATTTTTCGCATCCGGGAAAATGGTGTAGACCGCTCCTGAAAAAATCCCAGTTCTTTTTAAGAGAAATGCTATAGGAACTATAGAACCGGGTTTTTGAAAGTTCCCGAAGCCTTGCGTTTTCGTAAGTCTCTGGTCCACCGCTCAGGAACTCTGCCTTCTGGTTTAAAATTCCATTAACCTGCGGAGAATCCGCTTTCACTTCAGAAAGATTTTCTAAGGCAGATTCCGGCCTGCAAGTGCAAAGACAGAAAAAGAATAAATTTAAACTTGTAAAAAATAGAATGAGAATCTTCATGAGAACTTCTACACTGCACACCAGCTAATGTTATAAAAATAATATATGGAATTTAAGCGATCACTTTCTTTATTCGATTCTGTTTCACTGATGTTCAGTTCGATGGTAGGATCCGGGATTTTTTTCACAACCGGATTTATTTTAAATCAGGTTGAGAATCCATATCTCGTTCTTACCTGCTGGATTCTTGGGGGAGTTTTCGCAATGGCAGGTGCGCTGACTTATGCAAGCCCGGCTGTACTTTTTCCGCAAGCAGGAGGAGATTATATTTACCTCCGCGAGGCATATTCACCGATTGTTGCATTCATGAGCGGCTGGGCATCACTCACCGTGAATTTTTCTGCAAGTATTTCCGCGCTCAGCATCGCATTCTCGAAACATTTTTTTTATTTTCTGCCTGGTTTTGACAAATCAATGTATATCCAGCAAAAAATTTTTGGACTTAATTTCAGCCTAGGTCCGGAGCAATTGCTTGGGATGTTAATTGTTTTTTCCTTCACCGCTGTAAATTATTTCGGAATCAAGGAAGCGATCCGTGTTCAGAACTTCTTCACTGTCATTAAGATCACCGGGCTGATTATTTTTATCATTGCCGGATTTCTTTTTGGAACGAAGGATTTTTCGTTATTTAAAACTTCTCGTCTTTTTCCAGATCTGTTTACAAACTGGAACTCAGTTATAGCCGGAATCGTTCCGGTAACTTTTTCCTATTTCGGATGGAATATGGTAACTTATCTTGCCGGCGAGGTGAAAGATCCAGGAAGAAACATTCCACTTTCCGTTGTTATTTCCTGTTCCATGGTGATCACGATCTATGTCCTGATAAATTTCCTGTTCCTCTCATCAGCACCTCTTTCCGAACTGAAATCGAAAGAAGGAATCGGAATTATTTCTGCACAGTATCTTTTTGGCAACTGGCTGACAGGAATCATTTCAGGTTTTATCTGCTGGATAATCCTTGGATCTCTCTCTACAATGATAATCGGTGGCTCCCGGGTTTACTACGCAATGGCGCGTGACGGATTATTTTTTCCCGGGCTAGCTGAACTTCATCCAAAGTATCTTTCTCCATACAAAGCATTGATTTTTCAGGCGTTATACGCGATTGCATTTATCACAATCCGTGAACTGGAGAGCCTGCTTTTCCTGATCACCTGTGCGATTCTATTTCTTGCGATCCTGACAGCGATGACTCCATATTTTTTCCGGAGAAGAGGAATCATTTCCCCATTCTCCGTTCCAGGGGCACCGGTTACTCCAATTCTTTTCATAGCAGCAAATTTTATTATAATATCTATATTGGCCTGGGAAAAACCAGCGGAAGCTGCCTGGGGAATGCTGATAACGCTTAGCGCAATCCCGGTCTATTTTATTTTCAGGAGAACATTCCGGAAAATGGCCTGAATTTAGGTTCCGCCTTTGAGCCGTAAACCGTCCAAAGGCGCACATTTATAAAGAAAAATTTTATTTTTTTAGAATCTGGTTGCAAAATTTTCATTTGCCAGTTATGGGAAAGTCATCGGGTGGCGGGCGGACCCGCCCCGCCCCGATGAGGCTACTCGTTACCCATAAGTTA